>NZ_JBFULV010000001.1:0-151852 GCF_054049715.1 Rhizobacter sp. P5_C2
GCAGCCGGGGCGGCGTCGGCCGCGCCCTGCGCCTCGCGCACCGGCGTGTCGAACGAGAGGTCCATGGTGTGTCGCGTCCTCAGGCCACGCAGTTGCAGCGCAGGCGCATGTAGGAGCCGTTCGGACGGCGGCGTGCCACCGCCCCGCCACAGGCGTGGCAGCGGCCGACCACCGGCGACGCCGCACCCGCCGCGCCCGTCGCGGCGGCCGGTATGCCGGTCGCGCCGTGGTAGCCGGCATCCAGCCCGGCATGGCGCTGCATCGCGCGGCGCGTGGCGGCCGGCTGCGACAGCACCTGGTAGGTCTGCTGCGCCAGCACGCGCTGCGCCGCCTGCGGCGTCACGCGGCGGCCGGTGGCCGCCTGGTGCGCGATGCGCCGCATCGTGCGCTGCGCGATGCTCGGCACCGCACGCACCATGGCCCGCGTGCGGCGGTTGCGGAACAGCTGGCGCGTGATGTCGGAGATGCCGCGGCTGATCTGCGGCGACACGCGGGTCACGACCCGCGCCAGCCGCGGCAGCACCTTGCCGGCCACCTTCGGCAGCACCTTGGCGGCCAGCGGCAGCAGCTTGGCGGCCAGCATCGGGATCAGCGGCAGGAAGCCTTCCACCGCCTCCTCCTCGGTCTCGGCATGCGCGGCCTCGTGGCCCATGTGCTCGAGCATCGCGTCGATGTAGACCTTGCGCACCGGATTGAGCTCGTGCTGGGACTCCCACTCGCCCTCGCCTTCCATCTCGGCGGCGAACGAGGCCTCCCATTCGCGATCGGGCAGCAGGCTGACACCGGCCGCGCCCAGCGCGCTGCCGAGCATGTCGCCGAACGGGCCGCCGACACGCCCGCCGACCCAGGTGCCGGCTTTCGGCAGCGCGGCGCGTGCCGCCGCGATCGCGGCCTTGCGCTGCCAGCTGCCGGGCTGGGCCGCCTGGCGCGCCCAGTTGGCGATGCTGCCGAGGAACTGCTCGCCGCTTTCGTGGCCTTCGAGTTCGCCCTCCCATTCACCTTCCCATTCACCTTCCCACTCGCCCTCGGGCGCGAAGGCGGCCTCGGCTTCGCCCAGCGCTTCCCATTCGTGTTGGCTCATCGGTGCAACCATGTCGTGCCTCCGCAGCGTGCGTCGTGTCGGTCGATGGATGTGGGCGGCTCAGCGGGCGGCCCGGCGCGGGCCGGCGACGCGTCGGCTGACGACCACGTTGTTGCGCAGGGCCGCGGCGCAGGCCGACGGGTTGCCCAGCACGCGCCGCAGCTGCGTGACCGCGGTGCGCGCCGCGCTGCGCCGCGTGACCGGCCGGCCGGCGGCGGCCTGCTGCTTCAGGCTGCGCACGGTGCGGCGCATGATGGTCGGCACGGTGCGCACCAGCGGACGCGTGATCGGTCGGCGCCGCAGGATGCGCGTGAGGATGGCCGCGCCGCGCACCAGGTGCGGCAGGATGCGGCGCAGCGCGCGCCGGTCCGCCGCGGAGATCACGCTGACGACCGCCGCGCCGGCCATCGCCTCGGCCTGGCCTTCGCCCTGCTCGTGCGCAGCGGCCTCGGCCAGCATCTCGGCATAGGCCTCGTGCAACGAGGTCTCGTGGTGCGCGATCTCCTGCGCCACCTCGTGCGAGGCCTCGTGCTGCTCGTACTCGTGCTGCTCGTATTCTTCTTCCCATTCGTGCTGCTCGTACTCCTCTTCGCCGAGCAGCGAGCCGGCGGCCTTGCCGAGCATGCCGCCGAGCGGACCGCCGATCGCGGTGCCCAGCATCGGCGCGGCGATCTTCAGCAGCGGCGAGATCGCCGGCAACGCCTTCTTGACGAAGCGCTTGATGCGCCCGAAGAACTGCTCGCCGGTTTCGCCGAACTCATGCGACTCGCCGAATTCATGGCTCTCGCCGAACTCGTTGTGCTCGCCGAACTCATGCTGTTCGCCCAGCTCGTGCTGTTCGTGCTGTTCGCCGAACTCATGCAGCTCGCCGAACTCGCCGGACTCGTGCAGCTCGCCGAGCTCGTGTTCGAGCTCCTGCTCGCCGAACAGGCCTCCGAGCGCGTTGCCGATCGCGCCGAGGATGCCCTCGCCTTCGCCGGACTCGCCGGCCGCCTCGAGTTCCGCTTCGTGCAGTTCATTCTCGAACTCGAAACGGCCTTCGTTCATGTTGCCCATGCTGTGCCTCCTTCTGCGCCATGCAGATGCTCAACGAGCTGGTGCAAAGGTAGGCGCAGCGGGCAGGCGCCACCAGTCGCACTGAACTGGCAGCGCATGCGTGGTCGCGGCAACACGCGTCGCGCATTCGTGCGAGACGCGGGCCGGCCCGCATGAAGAACGGCCCGGCGCTTTGCAGCGGCGGGCCGTCGTCGGAACAGTCGTCAGAACAGGTCACGGCCCGGGCGCGAACCCGGGCCGGTGCATCACGGGAAGTTGATCACGTTGACCGGGATCGTCGACACGCCTTGTGCCGGGCCGCCGGTGTTGTTGACCACGTGGTCGATCACGCCGACGCCGCCCAGCGAGACCGTCATCACGCTGTGCAGCTTGACGCCCGGCGTGGCCGGAACCTCGAAGCCGTGACCGGCGTGGATCTGCGGGTTGATGTTGAAGAAGCAGTACGCACCGCCGCCCCACAGCTCGTGCGTCGTCACCGAGTCGGCCACCTTGTACGCGGCATAGCCCAGTGCGTCGCTGCGCCAGGTGGCCTGGCTCGGCGGGTCGTACGGGAACTCGTTCTGGAAGAAGATCGTCTTGCCGTTCTGGCCGTTCCAGATCACTTCGTACTTCTGGTAGTGCTCGACGAACAGGCCGGTGGCCAGCACGTCGTTGCCGTTCACGACCACGCCGGTGTCGGCGGTGTTGATGCCCCAGCCGGTCGCGGCGATGCCGTGGTCGGCGCGCCAGGCCCAGATGTGGTCGACGATCGTGTTGTGGCTGTTCACGATCAGGCTGTTGCTCGCCTTGCCCGACACCGCGCCGCCGATGCGGAAGAAGATGTCGTGGATGCTGATCGGGTTGGCCGCGTGGTTGTTCGCGGCACCCGTCGGGCCGACCGTCAGCAGCGATTGGCTGTTCACGGTGCCGGCATCGAACAGCAGGCCGGCGACCTTGACGCCGTCGACGTCGGCCACGCTCATCGGCACCACGCCGCCGGTCGGCACCAGGGCCGGGAAGCCCAGGCCCAGCACCACGGTGTTGGCCCGCGTGATGCGGATCGTGTCGTTCAGCTGGTAGGTGCCCGGCGTGAAGAACAGGTTCAGGCCCTGCGTCAGCGCCTGGTTCAGCGTCGCGGCGCTGTCGCCCGGCTTGGCCACGTAGAACTGGCTCATCGGGATCGAGCTGCCCGCCGTCGCGCCGTTGGCCCAGCTCGCGCCGGACGCATTGGTGCGCAGCGACGGCACGAACACGCGGTACTTGCCGGCGCCGTCGATGTACAGGTAGGGCTTGTCACGCGAGAACGGCGTGGTCGGCAGCACCGTGTACACCGGCTGCGGGAAGGTGGTCGCGGCCGGGCCGCCCGGCACGCCGGAGAACACCATGTTCCAGACGCCGCCGGTCCAGCTGCCGAGGTTGCTGTCACGCGTGTACCACTGCTGCTGCGAGCCGGAGCTGATCTGGCCGTCGATCTTGCTGTCGGCGATGTAGCCGCCGCTGGCATAGCCCTGGCCGCCGTCCATGTTCGACGGACCCAGCGTCATGTTGCCCAGCACGTGGATGCGTCGCATCGGTGCGGCCTGCGAGACGGCCCAGCGGTTGGTGCCGCCGTTCGGCACGATCGACAGGTTCTCGGCGGAGCGCCAGAAGTTCTGCGTCGCGTTCTTCTCGTCGCCGAGGTTCCAGCCGCTGTCGACGTTGAGCGCGCCGTTCTGGAAGCGCACGTCGTCCGGGTTCTGGCCGAGGCCGGCCACCGTCGTGTAGAAGCCGAGGTTGATCCACAGGTCGTTGTAGGTGCCCGGCTTGAACAGGAAGGTGAAGCGCTGGCCGCCGAACTGCGCGGTCGAGCTCTTGTTCATCGAGTCGAAGGCGCTGTTGACCTTGGTGCGGATGGTGTCGATCGGCGTCGACGGCTCGAAGATCGAGACGTTCGGCCCGAAGTCCGGCGTGTCCGAGGTCGGGAGCGTCGTGCCGTTGGTCGTGATCTTGAACGACGAGGCCAGGTCGTTGAAGCCGACCGTGCCGAGGTTCGGCGTGTCGCCTGTCAGCGTGACCGAGCCGCCACCGTAGTTGATGTCGTTGAAGAGCTGCACCTTGTAGCCGGCGCGCACCTTCACCGATGTGAAGCGGTCGTTCCACGTGCCGCCGACCCAGCTGCTGTCGGCGTCGGCGCAGGTCACCGCGCCGGCGTAGTTGGCGTTCTCGTAGAAGCAGGCGATGCCGGTGGGAACCGGGTCGACCGGCGGGGTCGTGCCGCCCACGGTGTAGCTGAACGCCGGCGTGTCATACGCCGGGTTGCCGTTGTTGTAGGTAAACGAATAGCCGAGCACGGTGCCCTGCGCCGCGTTGCCGACGGCCTGCTCCCAGCGCGCGTTGGCGCTGGAGAAGGTCATGCGCACGTTCTGCTGGCCGCCACCGTTGACGGTGTAGTGGGTGTCGACCCAGGTCGTCGCGACGCTGGACTTGAACCAGATGGTCGCGGTGCTGCCCGAGACGGCGACGCCCTGGGTGTAGTCGGCCGCGCGGGCCGGAAGGGCGATGGCCGCGAGCAGCGCGGTGCAAGCCCACAAGAAGAGCGTCACCCACGCTCCGGCGCGGGTCGCGCGCGGGCGGGGGACGTGGTGCATCCCTGTTGAAGTCAACATGTCGATCTCCGTCAAAGGCCGGCCTCGAGGGCCGGCGGAATTCACGGGCGCAGTGGCTGCGCCCGCCGCATGAGGAACCGGCGCGGTGGTTTTGTGTGCGGCGGGATTTGACGGCTGTAGTTGCTCTTCAGGCCACTTGGAACCGATTCCAAGAGGTGAGATTAATGCAGATGAGGTGTTTGATGATAGAGGCAAACCCGAAACAACGGTGCGGGGATGTGGCGGGGTGTAAGCGCCGCGGCAAAGAAGAAGGGGCGGACCGTTTCGAGTCCGCCCCAACGCTCCCAACGAACGTGTTGTCGCCGTGCCGTCGAGCGGCACGGTCGGTTTTCAGCAGGTCAGAACTTCACGCGCGCGTTCAGGTAGTACTGGCGACCACTCTGGTAGCTCGAACGCGGCTGGTCTTCGTTCAACGCGTAGTAACGCAGCGTCGGGTTGTTCAGGTTCTGCCCGTCCAGCGTGAAGCTCAGGTTGTCGTTGACGCGGTAGCCGAGCGAAGCCGACACCGACGACACCGCATCCTGCGAGAAGGCCGTCGCACGGTCCAGCCCGCTGAAGAACGCCGAGCGGTAGCTGTACGAGACGCGCGCGTTGAAGGTGTCGTTCTCGAAGTACGCCCCCAGGTTGTAGGTCTCGCGCGAAGTCCCGACCAGCGGTCCGCCACCGGCTTCCTTGCCGTCGGCGTAGGTGTAGTTCGCCGACACGCCGAAGTTGGTGAACACCGGCTGTTCGTACGCCAGCTCGATCCCGCTCACATGGCCCGAGCTGTTGACCGGCACCGTCAGCACGTAGGGCACCATCGCGCCCTGCGGGTTGTTCGCGTCGAAGGTCAGGTAGTTCCGGGTGACCCGGCCGTAGCCGATGTAGTTGGTCAGGTCCATGTAGAACACGCCGGCCGACAGCAGCGATCGCGGAGCGAAGTACCACTGCAGCGATGCATCGAGGTTGGTCGAGCGCACCGGCTTCAGGTTCGGGTTGCTGCCCGAGCCGGAACCTTCGCCGCCGGCTACCGCAGGCGGCGACAGCGAGACCGCGCCGGCCAGCGCAGAGTAGTCGGGGCGCGTCATCGTGCGCGAGATGCCGAAGCGCGCGACCAGGTCCTTCTGCAGGTCCAGCTTCAGGTTCGCGCTGGGCAGCAGGTCGGTGTAGCTGTTCTTGACGGTGACCGTCGTGAAGTAGCCGAAGTCGGAGTACCTTGCGCTCGGATCCGTCACCGTCGTGCCGATGTAGTTGAGCGCCTCTTCCTGCGTGCGTACGACGCGCAAGCCGACATTGCCGCTCCAGCCCTTGCCTTCCAGGTTGCCCTGCAGGTAGAGCGCGCTGCTCGACTCCTTCAGGCCGAACTCGCTGTTCCAGTCTTCACGCGTGGCCGGGTTGCGGTTACCGTAGGTGGCGTTGTAGGCGGCGAGCTGGTCCGGCGTCATGTAGCCGATGTTGCGCGGGAAGTTGCCGCCCAGGCCACCGGCGAAGTTACCCGGGTAGAAGCCGTAGGGGCCGGACGGGAGGTTCGCCGGGTTGTAGGGCGATGCACCCCCGTTGGACAGCTTCGGGCCCGTCGGATTAGCGGGATCGACCTTCGTGCAGAAGTACGCCAGCGGATCGGCGGCGCCCCAGTCGAAGTTGCTGCCGTCCGAGCAATGCGGCCCCTGACCGAGCACCCCGCTCGACGAGCGTTCATGCGTCGAATAGCGACCGCCGAACTTCAGCGCCGACAGCACGCCCGCGTCCATCGCGTACTCGCCGTCCAGTTGCAGCCAGTTCTCCTTGTCCTTCACGTGCGTGTTCTGGTCGCCGAAAATCCAGCCGAACGAGGTGGCCGGCGGAGCCGACGGGAACGGACCGACGTTCGAGCCGCCGAGCATCCAGTCGGCCGCGTTGTTCTTGCCGTTCAGGCCGTAGGACGCACCCGCGCCGTTGCCGGTGTTGAACTCGGCCACGTTCTGCGTCGGCGTCTCGCCGTTGCCGCGCGACACGCCCGCCTTGGTCTTGAAGGTCAGCGCATCAGTGGCGCGGTAGGTGGTGTCCAGCGACACGTACTTCGAATCGGCCTTCGCGTCCGGACGATCGATCATGTCGTACACGCCATAGGTCGTGCCGGCCACCGGGGCGAAGCTCGCGTTCACCAGCGTGCCGTTGCGGATAACGTAGCCCGGGTCGGGCGCCTGGCCCGCCCCCTTGTTGATGAAGTGCGTGTTCCACAGCAGGTAGTTGCGGTTGTAGTTCGCCGCCTTCATGGTCGACAGGAAGCCCTGCAGGTCGACCTCGAAGTCGTTCGTCAGCTTCATCTGCGCGTCGATCAGGCCGCCTTTGCGCTCGCGCTTCTGTTCGAACAGCGCCGAGCCGATCATCGTCGGGTACCAGACGTTGGCGAGGTCCGGGTTCGACAGCGCGATCTTGCTGCCCGGTGCGATCTGCTCGTAGCCCAGCAGCTCCTGGCCATCGCGGCGCAGGTGGCGGGTCTCGGAGAAGGCCTGCACCATCAGGCCGAAGCTGTTGGCGTCGTTCTTGAAGTTGATCAGGCCGCTGAACTGCGGATCGGTCTCCTTCGGCTGGGCGGCGTACACCGCGCCGAGCGAGGCTTCGGCGGTGAACGACTTCTTGAAGTCGAGCGGCTTGCGCGTGATGATGTCCACCGAACCGGCGACGCCGCCTTCGACCAGGCTCGCCTGCGGCGACTTGTGGACCTCCACCCTTTCGACGAGCTCCGACGGCATCAGCGTGTAGCTGACGCTGCGGCCCACGCTGCCGGCCTGGTTCAGCACGAACCAGTCGCCCGACGCCACGTTGTGGCCGTTGATCAGCGTCTGCGTCAGGCTCGGGTTGGTGCCGCGCATGCTGACGCGGTCGTTCTCGTCGAAGCCGCCTTCATTGGCACCGGCCGAGCTGATGTTGACGCCCGGGATGCGCTGCAGCGAGTCGGCCACGTTCTTGTCAGGCATCTTGCCGATGTCTTCGGCGCTGATCACCTCGATGTTGGTGTCCGCATTGCGCTTGACGTTCAAGGACTTCTGCATCGAGCCGCGGATGCCGGTGATCGTCACCGCCTCCAGGTTCTGGGCATTCTTCCCAGGGGCTGCGGTTTCCACCGGCTTCTCGGTCGCCACCGGTGCCGATGCGGCTTGCGCCGGTTGCGGTGCCGACGCGGCTGCTGCCGCCGGCGCGGCCGCGTCCTGCGCATGGGCTGCGGTCATCGCGCTCATCAGAGCAAGCGCGACCGCGGATGCGATGGGAGTCCTTTTAGCTTTCATGTCTGCCTCTGTTGCCTGGGTTAATGGGCCGCCGAAACTGATTCGGCCTGTTAGGAAACCTGGGACCTCATCTGCAGACCACCTGGGAAGTGGACTGCAGCTCCTTCCCCCGAGAACCGTGACGCTTTTGATGCCAGTTCTAGTACCAGTAAGCTACCACTAGAGGCCACTATGCTACCAATTTCACACGATTGCAATAGCGTCCGGCGCCTGCAACAGCGGGGTAACCACTGATGTAAAGTGCGGTCTGGCGGCCACCCAAACTGTCATTCGTGCGGTCCTTTCGGACCTCTTGTATTGAATTGGTATGGTCGATCCCCATCTGCCCTTGAGAGATCGCCGCAACCCGGCCTGTCGGCCGGACAAAACAAAAGGGGTTTGCATGACCACATTGGCCCAGGTGCTGAAGCCGCTGGACCCGAATCACAGCCTGCCGCTGTACCAACAGCTGCAGCGTGCGGTGCGCGAGGCCATCGAGCGCCGCGTGCTGGGGCCCGACGACGCACTGCCCTCCGAGCGCCAGCTCGCCGAGGATTTCGCGGTCTCGCGCATCACGGTGCGCCGCGCGATCGAGGGGCTGGCCGAAGAAGGCTGGCTGGTGCGCCGCCAGGGGTCGGGCAACTTCGTGTCGTCGCGCGTCGAGAAGAATTTTGCGAAGCTGACCTCGTTCTCCGAGGACATGCGCGCCCGCGGCAGCCGCCCGCACAGCGTGTGGCTGAAGCGCTCGTCGGGCACGGTGATGCCCGAAGAAGCGCTGAAACTCGCGCTGAGCCCCGGCGCGCAGGTCTACCGCTTCAACCGCCTGCGCTATGCCGACGACGCGCCGATGGCGATCGAGATCGCGACCGTGGTGGCGAGCTGCCTGCCCTCGCTCGAGGCGGTCGGCGATTCGCTGTACGCGGCGCTCGAGCAGCAGGGCAACCGCCCGGTGCGCGCGCTGCAGCGGCTGAGGGCGCTGCTGCTGAACGCCGAGCAGGCGCGGCTGCTGGAGGCGAACGTCGGCGATGCGGGCTTGCTGGTCGAACGCCTGGGCTACCTGCGCGACGGCCGGGCGATCGAGCTCTCGCAGAGCTTCTACCGCGGCGACATGTACGACTTCGTCGCCGAGCTGAACGCCGGCTGAAGCCGGAAGCAGTTCCGTGCGGCGTGCGTTCATCGGAATGGGCGCGGGCTGCACGGCGTGACCTCAGAAGTCGCAGGTGGAGGTGAGCGGCGGCTCGGCCGCCGGCACGGTGTCGATGGCGGTCTGCCCGGTGCGGCGCAACGCCTGCACCGCCTGCTCCACCTCGGCGGGCGTCATCACGCGGTTGCGTGCGTGGTAAACCCAGTCGACATCCTCTTCATACGCACGTGGTGCCGAGACACCGGCCAGTTGGCCCGCCGGCACGAACCACTGGCTGAAGGCGATCGCCATCGGCACCACCGGGTGGTTGCGCCCGCCGTGCTCGTCGAGCTGCCGGCCGTCGAGGAAGAAGCGGCTCTTGCCGTCGGCCACCTGCATCATCAGCACGTGCCAGCCGCCGCCTGAGGGACCCAGCGCCGCGAAGTGCTGCAGCGGCTGGTTGTACGCATCCCACGGGTCGAGGCGCACCGTCTGCCAAGTCACGCCGTAGAGCCGCGTGCGCGCATCGCCCCAGCCGCCGTTCGGCAGGTACTCCCAGTCGATCTCGCTGTACTGCGGGTCGTAGGCGAAGCGCAGCGGACTCACGGTGTAGAAGGTCTGCACCAGCACGTCGCCGTCCGGCCCCTGCACCGGCGCATCGCTGAAGCGGATGCGCGCGGCGTAGGTGCCTGCCAGGTATTTGCGGGCGTGGCACAGCTGGGCCTGCGTCGTGCCCGCCGGCGTGCCGTCGGTGCGGGCCGTCAGCCGCAGCAGGCGGTTGCCGCGCTGCGCCGGGTCGTCGACCAATGACAGCGCACCGGCGCCCCAGCCCGCGCCTTCGATGCCGGGGTGGCCGCGCTTGTCGCGCACCGTCCAGCCGCCGGCGGCCAACGCCGCCACGTTCGGCTGGCTGAAGTCGTCGAAGAACACGCCGGCGCCCGGCGACGACGCAGGCGCGACCGCGCACCCCACCACCGCCAGCAACGAGCCGGCGATGACGCATGCAAGTGGCAGGCGGCGCATCGTCATCGCGTGTCAGGCCTCCGCGACCTGCGCCGGCGCGGCAGGCTCGACCGGCTTCGATTCCAGCGGCACGAAGCGCGCGAGGATCAGCACCGGCACCGCGCACGCGAGGCCCCACAGGAAGAAGTTCTGGTAGCCGAGCGCCACCTGGATGTCGCCGCTGATGGTGCGGAACAGGCTCATGCCCAGCCCCATCACGCCCGAGCCGATCGCGTAGTGCGCCGTCTGGTAGCGGCCCACCGACACCACCTGCATCAGGTACAGGATCACGCCGACGAAGCCGAAGCCGTAGCCAAACATCTCCAGGCTCAGCGCGGCGGCGATCACGCCGAAGTTCGTCGGCATCGCGGTGCTGAGGAACACGAACGCGACGCTCGGCAGGTTCATCGCGAGGATCAGCCACACCATCGCGCGCTTCAGCCCCAGCCACGCCGCGAAGTAGCCGCCGACGATGCTGCCGGCAATGAACGCGATGGTGCCGGCCGTGCCGTAGGCCCAGCCGACCTGGTCGGTCGTGAGGCCGAGCCCGCCCAGGTCGCGCGCGGCGCGCAGGAAGATCGGCCCGATGGTCTGGATCTGCCCCTCGCTCGCGCGGAACAGGATGATGAAGAGGATCGCGAGCCAGATGCCGGGCTTGCGCAGGAAGTCCTGGATCACGTGCCACAGCGTGCGGCTCACGTCGGCGGCCGAGCCGGCATCGGCCGGCACATTGCGCGTGCCGGGCAGCGCCCAGGCGTTGTAGAGCCCGAGCAGCACCATCGCGCCGGCCAGCATCAGGAAGATCACGGTCCAGGCCCCCGGCACGCCGATCGATGTCTCGAGCGAGCCAGCCAGGATCAACAAGCCCCCCGCCGACACGAAGCGCGCGACGTTGAAGAACGCGCCCTGCCAGCCGGCGTACTCGGCCTGCGCCTTGTTGTCGAGGCTCGCGATGTAGAGCCCGTCGGAGCACACATCGTGCGTGGCCGACGCGAGCGACACCAACGACAGCGCCGCGATCGCGATCACGAAGAACGCCGGCAGGTGCAGCGCGATCGCGGTCAGCGCGAGCCCGGCAGCACCGACCAGCTGGAACACGATCACCACCGATTTCTTGCTCGGCGCGAGCTCGAGGAACGGACTCCACAGCCACTTGATGCCCCAGGCCAGGCTCAGCACGCCGAGCCAGCGCGTGATCTGCTCGTTGGGCACCTGCATGCTGATCAGCATCTGCTGCGCGATCACGTTGACCGCGAAGAACGGCAGCCCCTGCGCGAGGTAGAGGCTCGGCACCCAGCGGATCGGCGAAGCCTTCGTGGCGGTGGACATGCGGGAGGACTCCAGGAACTTCGGTGACGATCAGCGACGGGTGTCCAGCCGCACCGGCGAGCGCCCGGGTGCGGTGGTGCGGCGTTCGAGCCAGTCGCGCAGCGCGACCAGCGCCCCAGTGGCATAGCCCCAGGTGATGACGGCCGGCGCCGGGATGTCCAGCGCCTGGTACGGGTTCCACAGCACGACGTGCAGGTCGGCGCGCCAGGCCTTGGCGCGCGCGTCGTAGCGGTCACGGTGATTCGAGACGATGACGTTCAGGCGCCCGTCGCGCGGGATCGTCGACCAGTCGAGCTCGGCCAGCGTTTCGAGCTCGACCATGTCGACGCTCGCGAAGCCGCCGAACAGGTCGGCCACCTGCACGCCCGGCAGGCCGGCTTCCGACACGCCGTCGCTCGGCACCGCGCGCTGCGTGAACACGCGCAGCCGGTGGTCGCGGCGCAGCACCGGCGGCGTGCCGCGCGTCGTCAGGCCGGCGGCCCAGGCGCGGTGCATCAGGTCGTCGTCGCGCTCGTGCTGCGCCGGCGTGTAGTCCTTGTGGCGCACCGGGTAGCGGGCCGCCAGCTTGTCGAGCCGCGCGTTCGCGGTGTGCAGCTGCGCGGCGCTCAGGTCGCCGCTCGCCTGCGCGCGCTGGATCGCGCGGATCGCGGCCAGCTGCTCCTCCTGCGAGCCGAGCGCCATCACCATGTCGGCCCCGGCCTGCAGCGCGAGCACCGCGGCGCGGTCGTGGCCGTAGCGGTCGTGGATGGCCTTCATCACCAGCGAGTCGGTGATCACGACGCCGTCGTAGCCCCAGCTCTCGCGCAGCAGCGTGCCCAGCACGCGGCGCGACAGCGTGGCCGGGTGCTCGGCATCGAGCTGCGGGTAGACGATGTGCGCCGTCATCATCGCCGGCGCCTCGCCGCGCAGCGCGCGGAACGGCACGAACTCCAATGCCTCCAGCTGCGACAGCGACTTGTTCACCTCGGGCAGGTCGCGGTGCGAGTCGACGTGCGTGTCGCCATGCCCCGGGAAGTGCTTCACGCAGCAGGCCACGCCCTCGCGCAGCGAGCCGCGCATCCAGGCCCCGGCGAGCTTCGTCACCGCCAGCGGGTCTTCCGAGAAGCTGCGCTCGGCGATCACCGGGTTGGCCGGGTTGTTGTTCACGTCGAGCACCGGCGCGAAGTTCCAGTTGATGCCCAGGCTCGCGAGGCCGCGCGCGACGGCCGCGCCGACCTCCTCGGCCATCGCCTCGTCGGCCGCGGCACCCAGCGCCATCGCGGCCGGCGCCTGCGGCAGGAAGGTCGAGCGCACCACCGAGCCGCCTTCCTGGTCGATGCCGATCAGCGCATGCGCGCCCATCACCTCGCGCAGGTCGGCGGTGAGCTGGCGCACCTCGGCCTCGGTGCCGAGGTTCCAGCGGAACAGGCAGACCGCGCGGACGTGGTGCTCGCGCAGGAACTCCGCGGTAGTGGCATCCAGCGTCTTGCCCTGGATGTTCACCATCACCAACTGCCCCGGGTAGAACACCGTGCTCATTGCGTCCTCGTCACCTTGGCCAGGAACTTCGGTTTGTCGGGATCGAAGCCGCGCGCACGCGCCAGCGCCTCGACCATCGGATAGAAGCTCTGCACGACCGAGATCGGGTCGAGCTCGATCGACGCGGTCTCGACGATCGGCAGGTTCGCGTGCGGCGTGCCGCCGGGCGCCGCCAGCAGCACCTTGGCGCCGCGCGCACGCATCTCGTCGGCCAGCGCCAGCAGGCCGGCCTGGGCCGGGCCGCGCGGCGCGAAGATCAGCAGCGGGTAGCCTTCGTCGATCAGCGCCATCGGGCCGTGCTTGACCTCGGCCCCCGAGAACGCTTCGGCCTGGATCGCGCAGGTCTCCTTGAACTTCAGCGCCGCTTCCAGCGCGACCGGCAGGCCGGTGCCGCGGCCGATCACGAACAGCTTGTCCACGCCGACCAGCGCATCGACCGCCGGCGTCCAGTCGGCATGCGCGGCGCGCGACAGCACGCCCGGCAGCGCCGACAGCGCGGCCTGCAGCACCAGGTCGTCCTGCCAGGCCGCCACGGTGCGCGCGCCGGCCACCATCTGCGTGATGAAGCTCTTGGTCGCCGCAACGCTGGTCTCGGCACCGGCATGCAGCGGGAACACCCACTGCGAGGCCTTCGCGAGCGGCGACTCCGGGTCGTTGACGAAGGCCGCGGTGCAGGCACCTCCATCGGTGAAGTAGCGCATCGGCGCAACCAGGTCCGGGCTCTGCCCCGATTGCGAGAACGCCATCGCGGCCAGCCCGTCGCACTGGATCTGCGACTGGTACAGCGTGATCAGCGACATCGGCAGCGAGGTCACCAGCCGGCCCATGCGGGCCATGATCAGGTAGGCCATGAAATGCGCCGCATGGTCGGAGCTGCCGCGCGCGACGGTCAGCACCGAGCCCGGCGGCTTGCTGCGCAGCAGCGCACCGAAGTCGCTGTAGGCCTGGTCGTTCTCGGCCAGTTGCCGTGCGACGGCAGAGGGGGCTTCGCGGGCCTCAGCCAGCATGCGCGAGTTCAATCGAGCTTCCTTCAACATAGACGTCCGAAACAGTGAGGTCGCGGTCGAGCACGACGGCATCGGCCCAGGCGCCGGCGGACAGGCGTCCGCGGTCCGAGGCGCCGAGGTAGTCGGCCGCATGGGTGGAGACGCGGCGCGAGGCGTCGATCAGGTCCATGTCCAGCTCGTTGACCAGGTTGCGCAGCGCCTGGTCCATGGTGAGGGTCGATCCGGCCAGCGTGCCGTCGGCCAGCCGCACGCCGCCGAGGCACTTGGTGACCTTGTGGCGGCCGAGCCGGTAGTCGCCGTCGGGCATGCCGGCGGCGGCGGTCGAATCGGTGACGCAGTAGAGGTGCGGGATGGCGCGCAGCGCGACGCGGATCGCGCCCTTGTGCGCATGCAGCAGGTCCGGAATGATCTCGGCGTACTTGGCGTGCGCGAGCGCTGCGCCGACCATGCCGGGCTCGCGGTGGTGCAGCCCGCTCATCGCGTTGAACAGGTGCGTGAAGCCGCCGGCACCGCGCTTGAGCGCCTCGACGCCGTCTTCGTAGCTGCCCAGCGTGTGGCCGAGCTGCACGCGGAAGCCCGCGGCGCACAGCGACTCGATCAGGTCCATGTTGCCGGCGATCTCGGGCGCCAGCGTGATCAGCCGGATCGGCGCCAGCTCGTTCAGCCGCGCCAGCTCGGCGGTCTGCACCGGGCGCGCGAAGTTCGGCTGCGCGCCGAGCTTGCCGCCGTTGATGTACGGCCCCTCGAGGTGCACGCCCAACACGCGCGCGCCCTTCGGGCTGCGGCTCGCGCACACCGACTTGAGGCCGGCGAAGGCGACCTCGAGGTCGCTCATCGGCGCGGTCATCGTCGTCGCGAGCAACGCGGTGGTGCCGTGGCGCGCATGCAGCTCGGACACGCGGGCGGCCGAATCGCCGCCTTCCATGATGTCGTGCCCGCCACCGCCGTGCACGTGCAGGTCGATGAAGCCGGGCAGCACGATCGGGGCCGCGCTGTCGCGCACCTTGCGCACGTCGATCGGCGTGCCCTCGATGCGCGCGATGCGGCCGTCGGCGCCGAACTCGATGCGGCCGTTCACGAAACCTTGCGGGGTGAGGACCTTGCCTTCAAGGTGGGTGCTCATGCTTCTCTTCTCATTTCGGCCACGAAGTCGTAGTAGTCGCTTCGGCAATAGGAATGGGTCAGCTCGACCGCTTGGCCGGATTCCAGGTAGCCGATCCGGGTGATGAACAGCACCGCCTGCCCGACCGGCACGCCGAGCTGCTCGGCCAGCCGCGGCTGCGCATTCAGCGCGCGGATGTGCTGCAGCGCGCGCACCGGGGCCTGGCGTGTGCTGGTCAGGTATTCGTACAGCGAGCCGTTGACCAGCTCGGGCTGCGGCAGCACGCTTTGCGGCAGCACGCTGACCTCGTAGGCCATCACGACCTCGTCGGCCAGGCGCAGCCGCTCGAGCCGCGCGACGCGCGCGCCGGGCGACAGGCCCAGGCTCAGTTGCTCATCGGGCACGGCCGCGGTGATGCTGCGTTCGAGCCACTGCGAGCTCGGCGTGTAGCCGCGCTGGTGCAGCTCTTCGGAGAAGCTCGTCAGGCGCGACAGCGGCTGCTCGATGCGCGGCGCGATGTAGTTGCCCGAGCCGCGGCGGCGCACGATCAGGCCCTGCTCGACCAGCTGGTCGATGGCCTTGCGCGCGGTCACGCGCGACACGTCGAGCGACTCCGACAGCACGCGCTCGGACGGCAGCGCCTCGTCGGCCTGGTAGCGGCCGTCGCGGATCGCCTGCCCCAGCTTGCGGGCCAGCTGCACGTACAGCGGCGAGCTGTCGCGCGCGTCGGGCTTGAAATCGAACAAGGGTTTCTTCATCGGTCGGTCTCGACCTCGCGTCGGATCAGGGTCAACGCGCCGGCGGCCGGGCCGTCGGCGACGGCCACGCATCGCGCGAGCAGCGCAGGGGACAGGCGGGGCGACAGGCGCTGGCCGACGCTGCCGAGCACCGCGAGCGGGAGTTCACCGGCGGGGTCGAGCGCGCGGGCGATGGCTTCGAGTTCGGCCACGGCACGGGCGAGCAATCGCGCGGACGCCGGGTCGCTGTCTTCGGTGTCGAACACGGCCGGTGCGAGTTGTGCATACGCGAACTGGCCGGCGCGGCCGCACCAGGCCTGCAAGGTCTCGGCGTCTTCACCGCATTGGGCCCAGACGCGGCGCGCCAGCGCACCGGCCGGCAGGCGGCCGTCCATCGCACACTGCGCGATGCGCATCGCGCGCAAGCCGAGCCACGCGCCGCTGCCTTCGTCGCCGACCGGGAAGCCCCAGCCGCCGACGCTGGCGCGCGTGCCGTCGGCCCGCCACACCTCGCCGATGCTGCCGGTGCCGGCCGCGAGCAGCGCGCCGGGGCGGCCTTCATGGGCGCCGACCAGCATCGCGAAGCCGTCGGTCTCGCCGAGCAGCGTTGCATAGCCAGGGTTCTGCGCCAGGAAGGCATCGCGCCACGGCGCATTGCTCATGCCGGACAAGCCGGCGCCGAGGGCGCACTGCGCGAAGGCCGGCCGCGCGACGGCGGCGGCATCGAAGGCGCGGGCGATCGCCAGTTCGATCTGCTGCCACGCCGGCTCGATGCCCTGGCCCAGCGCCGACGGCCCGGCTTCGCCCTGCCCCAGCACCGGCCCGGCACGGCGCGCGACGAGGGCCCGGGTGCCGGTCCCCCCTCCATCCACGCCGATCAGGTATTCGATCATCGACTGCTCTCTGGCACGTTGTTCATGGACGGGCATCGATGCCCGCGATGAAACCAGTTTAGTACCAGCAATACCAAATAGTCAATTGGTATTAGAGTTGTCTTAGAGTGGTGATTTCCCGTTTGAATTCAACTGCTTACAAGCGTTTGCAGGATGGCGCAGGGTGCGCACCAAGTCGGGAGGATCGCCCCGTTGCAGGGCGATCAGGCTTCACGATACCAGTTCAGTCCGGATTGGCAAGCGCGCCAATCCGGGCTGCTTCTACTTCTTGCGCGCGAACAAGGCCCACAGCCGGGCCAGGTCGGCCGTGCCGTCATTGCCCTGCACGGTCCTGAAGGTCGCCGCCGACTTCGCGTGGTCCCCCGCCACCAGCTGCGCGATCGCCAGGTGCAGCTTCGCGTCATCCGGCCGCTTCGTGCCCTTCGCGATCCCCTGCTGCATCAGCTCCAGCCCTGGTTTCGCCTGCCCGCCGTAGACCTGGTCCAGCCCGATCGCCAGCAGCTCGCCGCCGTCCTTGGCCGCCTTCGCCTCGGTCAGTGCCTGCGCCTGCCCGGCCTTCGCCTCGGCCAGCCGCTTGGCCACCAGGTCCTTCAGCCGCTTGTGCCGCTCGGCCTCCGGGCCCACGCCCAGCACGCCCGCAGCGAACCCCTTGTCCATCGCCTGCTGCGCCTCGTTCAGGCTGCCCGCCTGCACCGCCAGCTGCACCATCTCCATGTAGTCGGCCGCCGCGCTCGTCGCACCCGTCGCCAAGCTCAGCCGGTAGGTGTCCAGCGCCAGCCGGTCGCTGAAGTTCGGCTTGCGCTGCAGCCGCCCCAGCAGGTCCGTCCAGTACTGCTTCTGCGGGTAGTAGGTCACCAGCTTCTCGACCGCCCACACGTACGCGTTGGTGTCGTTCATGCGCTGCGTCGCATTCGCCAGCAGCTTGAGCCGGTCCTCGGCCGGCGCTTGGCCGGCCTTCTCCGACGCGTTGATCTCCACCTGCAGCTCGCGCGCCGCGCCGGCAAAGTCGCCGCCCAGGTACTGGCTCTGGATCAGCAGCGTGCGCACCGTGCCGCTGGTGCCGCCTTCCTTGAAGTAGCGCTGGCCCCACTGCATCGTCTTCGGGTAGTCCTTGGCGCGGTAGGCCGTGCCGGCCAGCGATTCGAGCATGCGCAGCTTGTCGGCCTGCGCCAGCTTGCCGGTGGCCGCCAGCGCCTCGAACGATTTACCCGCCGTCTCCGCATCGCCCGCGCCCGAGGCCGCGGCGATGCGCATGCGCTCGATCGTGTAGCTCTCGCTCGCGTTCTTGTTCGGCACCGCGTCGGCGTCGCGCACCTTGGCGAGCGCCTCCTTGTACTTGCCGGCCTTGATCAGGTCGCCTGCGGCTTGCAGCGGCTTGCCCACGTCCGGGCGCACCGCGTCTTGCGCGTTCGCGCCGAGTGCAGCACCCAACACGAGCGCGGCCACCAGGGGTTTCAACATCATGGCCATGCTCACTTGATGAACTGCTCGTTGCCCACCATGCCCAGCTTGGCCACGCCGAGCCGCTGCGCGCTCGCCAGCACCATCGCCACTGACTTGTACTCCACCAGCTTGTTCGGGCGGATGTGCACCTCGGGCTGATCGGCGATCGCCGCCGTCGCGGCCAGCTTCGTCTCCAGCACCGTGCGGTCGGGCACCACCTCACCGTTCCACAGGATCGTGCCGTCGAAGTCGATGTCGATCGTCACCACCACCGGGTCGCGCAACGGCGGCGGCGGGCTGCCCGTCGGCATGTTCAGGTTCACCGAGTGCAGCTGGATCGGGATCGTGATGATCAGCATGATCAGCAGCACCAGCATCACGTCGATCAGCGGCGTCGTGTTCATCTCCACCATCACGTCGGGGTCGCCACTGCCGCCGCCGGAGCCTACGTTCATTCCCATGTCTTGGGTCCTTCTTTCTTGGGTCCGACTTTGCTGCTGTGCTCTAGCCGCGCGGCGGCGGCTCGGTCACGAACGAGATCTTCTGGATGCCCGCGCGCTGGCACGCGAACACCACCCGGCCCACCGACTCGTAGCGGCTCTTCTCATCCCCGCGGATGTGGATCTCCGGCTGCGGCGTCAGCACCGACACCTTCTTCAGCCGCTCCACCAGCGCGTTGTTGTCCGCCACCGCCTGCGCGTTCCAGAACACGTCGCCGTCCTTCGTCACCGAGATCTCGATGTTCTCCGGCTTCGTCACCCGCGCGATGTTCGTCTCCTTCGGCAGGCTCACCGGCGCCGTCTGCGTCACCACCGGCACCGTGATCAGGAAGATGATCAGCAGCACCAGCATCACGTCCACCAGCGGCGTCGTGTTGATGCTGGAGACGACCTCGTCGTCGTCCCCGTCGCCACCACTACCCACGTTCATTGCCATCGCATCTCTCCTTTTGGCTCAGGAGTGATTCCGCGATCAGCGGCTGCCGCCGCGCAGCGTCGAGCGGCTGCCCAGCAGCACGCCGTGCAGGTCCGCCCCGAAGCTGCGCACCGACTCCATCGTCACCTTGTTGCGCCGCACCAGCCAGTTGTAGCCCAGCACCGCCGGCACCGCGACCGCCAGGCCGATCGCCGTCATGATCAGCGCCTCGCCCACCGGGCCCGCCACCTTGTCGATCGACGCCTGGCCGGCAATGCCGATCGCCGTCAGCGCGTGATAGATGCCCCACACCGTGCCGAACAGGCCCACGAACGGCGCCGTCGAACCCACCGTCGCGAGGAAGGCCAGGCCGTCCTGCAGGCGGCTTTGCACGTTGTCGATCGCGCGCTGCACGCTCACRCCGACCCAGGTRTTGCGGTCGATGTTGGCCGTCAGCTCGCCCTCGTGGTGGTCGCCGGCCTCGATCGCCGTCTCGGCGATGAAGCGGAACGCGCTGCCGTCCTTCAGCGTCGCGACGCCGTCGTTCAGGCTCGCCGACTTGAAGAAGCTCTTGCGTGCCGCACGGGCCTCGCCGCTGATCTTGAAGCTCTCGAACAGCTTGGTCACCAGGATGTACCAGCTGCCCATGCTCATGATCACCAGGATGATCAGCGTGCCGCGCGCGACGAAGTCGCCCTGCGCCCACAGTGCGCTCAGGCCGTACGGGTTGTCCACCGACTCCTTCGTGACCGCGCCCGGCACCGCCACCGGGGCGGCAGCGGGGGCCGGCGCGGCCGGCGCTTCAGCGGCCGGCGCCGACGCCTGGGCGTGCACGACTTGAGGGGCCACGAACACCGTGGCGGCGATGGCAAGGCTGAGGGCCGTGGTCAGCGAACGCAGGGAAAACAAAGACATGGTGTTTCCAATCTCTAGAGAAATTAAGTTCGAGTCCATCGCCCCGGGTAAGGGCTGCGACCCGATGAATCAATGAAGTCAGTCGAGCGTGATGACGGCCGGGCTCATTCCATCTTGTAGCCGAACGGCACCTGCACCAGCACGTCCTTGCCCTGGCCCTGGCACTTGTATTCGCTGACCAGGCGCATGCTGTTGCGCGCAAAGATCGGGTGCGTCGACTTCAGCACCTTCACATCCTTGATCTCGCCGCTGGCGCTCAGCGTGAACTGGATCAGCGCCTCGCCCTTCTCGATGCCCTGGCGAATCGCRTCGCGCGGGAACACCGAGTCGCCCATCACCGTCGAGAAGTTCGAGCACACCACCGCGGCCGACACCGGYGCGGGCGGCGCTGCCGGCGCGGGYGCCGCRGCCGGCGGAGCAACAGGCGCCATCGGCGCGGCGGGCGGMGGCACCGGCGTGCTCGCGGTGATCGTCGGCTGCACCGGCGGCGGCACCGCCACCTGCACCTCCGGCGGCGGAATGAACGGCGGCGGCGGGGCTTCGAGCTTCGGCGGCGGCGGYACCACCACCTCCGGCGGCGGCGGCGGCTTCTTGATCTCCTCGATCACCTTCGTCTCGATCGGCGCGCGAACCACGTCGACCACCTTCTTGGCCAGCCCGGTCAGCAGCGCATACACGATCGCCGCGTGAAACAAAATGACAAAGCCGATCCCGACGATGTGACGTCGGGGATCGCGTTGTCGCTGCGAAAAATTCATCGGTCGCGAACTCCTGTGCAGATGAGAGGGCCTGAGCGGCTTAGGCAAGCAGCGTGCCTGCACAAGTACATGGCACAAAACGACCCGTTAGGTACCAGTTTAGTACCAGTAATACCACTCGTCAATCTGGGCAAAACCCGAGGAAAAACCCGGAAAACCGCTTTCCTGACAACAGGTTACGTTTTCAGGCTGCTGGTTGATGGGCCGCGTCGAACAGGCCCCGGTGCTGGCTTGGCGTGATTATCGAGGACGGAAAATACCACCGTCAGGCCAGAAGAATCCACGGGGTTTTCGATTGTTTCCCCGAACAAAGCACCGTGTTGGGTCGCGACGCTCTGATTCAGGCCGCCTGGAGTTCCTGGCGCATCGCATCGATGACCGCCCGGTAGTCGGCGTGGCCGAAGATCGCGCTGCCGGCGACGAAGGTGTCGGCCCCGGCTTCGGCGACGCGGCGGATGTTGTCGATCTTGATGCCGCCGTCGACCTCGAGCCGGATGTCGCGCCCGCTCGCGTCGATCAGGCGGCGCGCCTGCTCGATCTTCTTCAGCGCCATCGGGATGAAGCTCTGGCCGCCGAAGCCCGGGTTCACGCTCATGATCAGCACCTGGTCGATCTTGTCGATCACGTACTCGAGCACCGACAGCGGCATCGCCGGGTTGAACACCAGGCCGGCCTTGCAGCCCTCGGCCTGGATCAGCTGGATCGTGCGGTCGACGTGCGTGCTGGCGTCGGGGTGGAAGGTGACGGTGGTGGCGCCGGCCTTGCAGAAGGCCAGCGCGAGCGGGTCGACCGGCTGCACCATCAGGTGCACGTCGAGCGGCACCGGGCTGCCGTCGGGCCGCACCGCGTGCTTTCGGACGGCTTCGCAGATCATCGGACCGAAGGTCAGGTTCGGCACGTAATGGTTGTCCATCACGTCGAAGTGGATCCAGTCGGCGCCGGCGGCGATGACGTTGCGCACCTCCTCGCCGAGGCGGGCCAGGTCGGCCGACAGGATGCTGGGGGCGATGCGGTAGGTGGTCATGCGGTGCGGCTGCGAGACGGCCGGCAGGTGTCGCGGAAGGCCGGGATTTTAGGCGGGCCACGAAGCTGCCATGGTGCGGCTCCTAGAATGGCCCATGGCCCATCCTGAATTCACCTGCTCGGTCGCCGTGCGTCACCTGCCCGAGCAATCGAACCCCGCCACCGGCCACTACGCCTTCGCCTACACGATCACGATCCGCAACAGCGGCGACATCCCGGCGCAGCTGATCGCGCGGCACTGGCTGATCACCGACGGCCAGGGGCGCGTCGAAGAGGTGCGCGGCCTGGGCGTCGTCGGCCAGCAGCCGCTGCTGCAGCCGGGCGACAGCCACGAATACACCAGCTGGACGCGGCTGGCCACGCCGCAAGGCAGCATGCGCGGCACCTTCTTCTGCATGACCGAAGACGCGACGCCCTTCGACGCGCCGGTGCCGGAGTTCAGCCTGTCGCTCGCGTCGACCCTGCACTGACGGTCGCCGCGATGTTCGGTCGGAAGAAGGCGCCGTCGAAGGTGCAAGGGAAGGCCCGGCCGGGCCCGTGGGACCTGAGCGCGCTGCTGAACGCGGCCGATGCGTCGGCTTCGCTGCCCGAACGCCACCTGTGGCTGATCCGCCTGCTCGAATGGCTGCGCCATGCGACGCTGCCGGCCGACGGCCCGCCCGCGGCCGAGCCGGCCCCTGCTGCCACGCCGATGCCGCTGCTGCGCCTGCGCCACCTGCTGAACGTGCTGGAGCGCCACCCCGAGCACCAGGCCGAGATCGCGGCGCTGCTCGCGCGCTTCTGGCGTGAGGTGGACGTCGCGGCGCTGCTGGCCGATTTCGGCTTCTCGCCGCGCCGCGACCTGTCCGGCGAGTTCGGCCAGCGGCTGCGCCTGCGGCTGCTGCCCGGCACGCCGGCCACGACCGACCTGGCCGAGCTGTTCGGCCTGCTGTTCCCGCAGTCGAGCGACGCGCTGTGGATGGAGGCGCTCGACGACCCGACGCTCGAACGCCTGACCGCGCTGCTTGCGCCGGCCGCCGCAGCGAGCGCCGGCGGGCCGAACTGGCGCGCGCCGTTCCTCGATGCGATCACCTTCCTCGCGAGCGCGGTCCGCGCGACCGGCTTCTCGCCGACGGTGCGCCAGCGCATGAGCCCCGAGCTGCTGGTGTCGCAGCCGTTCCGCCAGCTCGCGCTGGTGGCCGAGCAGATCCGTGCGCACGCCGAAGGCGGCGACACGCCGGCGCTGCTGCGCGAGGCGCAGTACCTGCGCGCGCTGCTCGACACCTGCCGGCGCTGCGCCGACAGCGTGCACCTGCACCTCGAGGACCACGGCGTCTCGGTCGATGTGGTGTTCGCCGTCGAGCAGCTGCGCGAGCGCACGCAGCGCATCGAGGACCTGCTGATCTGCGTGCTGAGCCCGGAACCCGGCCGCGACATCATGCGGCTGACCGCCGCGCTGGTGCGCACCGCCGAAGAGCGGCGCAGCATCCGCGCGCTGTTCGCGCGGCATTACTCGCTGCTCGCGCGCAAGGTGGCCGAGCGCAGCGCCGAGACCGGCGAGCACTACATCACCCGCGACCGCAGCGAATACCGGCAGATGCTGCGCGCCGCGGCCGGCGGCGGCGCGGTGCTGGCCGGCACCACCTTCATGAAGTTCTTCGTGCTGGCGCTCGGGCTGTCGACCTTCTGGGCCGGCTTCTTCGCGGGCGTCAACTACGCCGGCAGCTTCGTGCTGATCCACCTGATGCACTGGACGGTGGCGACCAAGCAGCCGGCGATGACCGCGCCGGCGATGGCGGCCAGGCTCGACGACGTGTCGAACGACGCGGCGGTCGAGGGCTTCGTCGACGAGGTCGCGCACCTGATCCGCTCGCAGGCGGCCGGCATCCTCGGCAACCTGGCGCTGGTGATGCCGCTGGTGCTGACGGCGCAGTTCGCATGGACGGCCGCGTTCGGCGCGCCGCTGATCGGCGCGAAGGACGCGCAGCACGTGCTGGACACGCTGTCGCTGCTCGGCCCGACGCCGCTGTACGCGGCCTTCACCGGCGTGCTGCTGTTCCTCAGCTCGATCATCGCCGGCTGGGTCGAGAACTGGTTCGTCTGGCACCGGCTCGACAGCGCGATCGCATGGAACCCGCGCATCGTCGCGCGGCTCGGCACGGCGCGCGCGCAGCGCTGGTCGGTCTACTGGCGCAACAACATCTCGGGGCTGACCGCGAACATCTCGCTGGGCCTGATGCTGGGGCTGGTGCCGGCGGTCGCGAGCTTCTTCGCACTGCCGATCGAGGTGCGGCACGTGACGCTGTCGACCGGCCAGCTCGCCGCGGCGGTCGGCGCGCTCGGCTTCGACATCCTGCACCAGGCGCCGTTCTGGTGGTGCCTGGCCGGCATCGCGGTGACCGGCGGGCTGAACCTCGCGGTGAGCTTCTTCCTCGCGTTCAAGGTGGCACTGCGCTCGCGCGGCATCCGCCTCACCGACCGCAGCCGCATCTACCGCGCGATCCGCCGGCGGCTGTGGCAGCGGCCGGGGTCGTTCATCGTGCCGCCGAGAGACTGAAACTCAGCGCGGCGTCACGACGAGGACGGCGTTCTCGTCGCTCAGCACCAGCCGCCGCGGCAGGCCGGGCAGCACGCCCAGGCCGTTGGGCCGGTTCAGCAGGCCGCGTTCGCCGAGCGCGACAGCCCGAGTGCTGCCGACCCCCGCCACGGTGCTGACCTCGCCTTGCGGCGTGATGCGCCGCACCACGCTGTTGTCGGTGTCCGCGACATACAGGGTGCCGTCGGCATCGAACGTCATCAAGGTCGGCCAGCGAAAGCGCGCCGCCGCCCCCCGGCCGTCGAGATGACCCGGCACGCCGGGGCTGCCAGCGAAGGTCGTGACGACGCCGGCCGGCGTGATCTTGCGGATGCTGTGGTTGCCGCTGTCGGCGACGAACACGTTGCCCGCCGCGTCGACCGCCATACCGCCCGGCACCGTGAAGCGCGCCGCCGTGCCGATGCCGTCCGCACTGCCCTGGGCATCGAAGCGACCGACCCAGGTGGTGACGACGCCCTGCGGCGAAATGCGCCGCACCGCACCGCCCTGCAACACGAGCACGGAGCCGGCCGCATCGACCGCCGGCGCACGCGGCTGGAAAAACGACGCCGCGGCACCCGTTCCGTCGGCGCCGCCCTGCACCGCGCGGCTGCCGGCCAGCGTCGACACCATGCCCTGCGGCGTGATCCTGCGCACCACCGACGACAGCATGTCGGTGACATACAGGTTGCGGGCCGCGTCGATCGCGACACCGGTCGGCGCCTCGAAGCGCGCGACCGCCACCGGACCGTCGACGAGCGCCGACTCCGCGGCGCTGCCGGCGACCGTGGTGACGACACCGGCCGGCGAGATCCTGCGGATGCTGTGGTTCCAGAAATCGGCGACGAAGACATTGCCGTCCGGATCGACGGCCAGGCCGGACGGCGACTGGAAGCGTGCCGCACCCGCTGCGCCATCCACCGCACCGACCTGCGCAGGCTGGCCCAGCAAGGTGCTGAGCGACCCGTCGGCAGCCACGCGGCGCAGCACCGCGTTGCCCGCGTCGGCCGCCAGCAGGTCGCCGTTGCGGCGCCTGAACAATGCGCCCTCCGACACCTGAAGGCCACCGGCCGCATCGACGGCCACCCCGCACGGGACAAGCTGGCCGGCACCGCCGAAGTTCGTCGCACCCGGCATCTGCAAGGCCGGCGGCGGCACGACCGTCGTCACCTGCCCGTCTGCCAGGCGGCGCAGCGTCCCGGAGAACGTGTCCGACAGGTACAGCGCACCGGTCGTGTCGAACGCCAACGCGCACAACAGGCCACCGAAGCGTGCCTGCCCTGCCGGGCCGTCGCTGTTCCCGTTCTCCCCCGTGATCGATCCGGCGACGGTGTCGACGGTCCCTTCGCGCGACAAGCGCCGCAGCGCGGTGCCGTCTCCGATCAGCAGGCGACCGTCGGCATCGATCGCCAGCGACTGCGGGTTCCAGAAGCGCGCATCGCCGGCGGCGCCATCGCGCGGGCGCTCCTCGCCGGGGTGGCCGGCCACCGTGGTGACGTCGCCACCCGGCGCGATCCGGCGAATCGCCGCGTTGCCGAGGTCCGCGACGAACACGCCCCCACCGGCATCGGCCGCGATGCCCCGGGGGTTCGAGAAGCGGGCCTGCAGGCCCGGTCCGTCGACCCACCCGGTCTCGTCGAGTCGCGATCCGGCGATGGTGCGCAACCCGCCATCCGGCGACAGCGCGCGGACGGCGTTGCAATCGAGGAAGTACAGCGTGCCGTCGGCACCCTCGGTCATCGCGCCAGGAAAACACAGGCGCGCACGCCCCGCCGGCCCGTCGACATAGCCGCTGCCCCCCAGGCCGCCTGCCAGCAGCTCGACGCGGGCCTGCGATTCGGCGGGCGGCGCCACGCCGGCGGCGGCCGGGTCCGCATCGCTGCCGGAGCCTCCTGCGCAAGCCGCCAGGGCCCACGCGACGACCGCGCCCCACACCACCACCCGCATCCACGCTGTGTTCATGTTGTCCTCCCGATTGACCTCGTGGCCGGACCCGCGGCGTGTTCGCCGTCGGGCAGCCCCCTCCTCATTCGTCCCGATCGCGCCGCTCGCCCTTCTTGCGCCCCGAGAACATCGTCCACCACACGATCAGCAGCAGCACCGCGAGCGCGCCCAGCGCTTCGAGGAGAATCAGACCCATGACGATGTTCCCTGGCCGCGGCCGCTGGTGGATGGCGGCGGCGATTCTAGGCGCGCTGGTCGGCTGCGCGAGCCTGCAATACCCCCCCGTGGCACCGGTTCCCCCGGAGCCGGCCGCCAATGCGCCGACCGCCACGCCGACACCTCCCCTCCTCCCCGGCGACAAGCCCGTGCTGACGCGCACGCGCAGCCGCTGGGTCGGTGCCGCGTGGACCGACCTGCCCGGCTGGGAGTTCGACAGCACCGCCGAGCTGTGGCCGGCGCTGCTGCGCAGTTGCGAGAGGCCAGGCCCCGACTGGACGAAGCTGTGCGCCGACGCGCAGAAGCTCACGACCATCACCGACGGCAGCGTGCGCGTGTTCCTGCAGAACCGCGTGCAGCCGTGGCGCGTCGAAACGCTCGAGGGCGCGACCGATGGCCTGATGACCGGCTACTACGAGCCGCTGGTCGAAGCGAGCCGCGTGCCGCGTGGCGCGTTCCGCATCCCGCTGTACGCGCCGCCGGCCGACCTGGCCACGCGCAAGCCCTACTGGACGCGCCAGCAGCTCGACACCGTGCGCGCCGCGCAGGCCGCGCTGCGCGGCCGCGAGATCGCGTACATCGCCGACCCGCTCGACGCACTGGTGCTGCAGATCCAGGGCTCGGGCCGGCTGCAGCTGACCGAGGCCGACGGCACGCGCAAGCTGCTGCGCGTCGCGTTCGCGGCGCACAACGACCAGCCGTACAAGTCGGTCGGGCGCTGGCTGATCGACCAGGGCGAGCTGACGCTGGAGCAGGCCTCGTGGCCGTCGATCAAGGCGTGGGCGCGCAAGAACCCGAAGCGGCTCAACGAGATGCTGTGGGCGAATCCGCGGGTGATCTTCTTCCGCGAAGAGCCGCTGCCCGACCCGCAGCTCGGGCCCAAGGGCGGCCAGGGCGTGCCGCTGACGCCGGGGCGCTCGATCGCGGTCGACACGCAGAGCATCCCGTACGGCACGCCGGTATGGATCGATGCGACCGAGCCGCTGAGCGCGACCCCGCTGCGGCGCGCGGTGATGGCGCAGGACACTGGGACCGCGATCACGGGTGCGGTGCGGGCGGATTATTTCTGGGGGTGGGGGGATGTGGCCGAGCAGCAAGCCGGGCGCATGAAGCAGCCGTTGCGCTTGTGGGTGTTGTGGCCGCGCTCTTGAAGTGACGTGGAGCCCCGGATTGGCATCCGGGCTACTTCAGGGCCCGAACCGTCGAGCGCGCGCGCCCCGATCGCCTTGATGCGCGCATATGCAAGCGTGAAATGCTGCGTTCACGGCACGGAACAAGACACCTAATGTGCAGATCGCGTCATTTGCCAGCCATCGCCAACCGCATGTCCGCCGACCACCTGCTCACCCTGCCCGATTCCGCCAGCCTCGCGCTCTCGATCCGCGCCAAGGCCCTGCTGTTCCACGACCCGCGTTCGCTCGCCGTGCTGGAGCAGGTGGAGCGCGTCGCCGGCAGCGACGCCACCGTGCTGGTCGTCGGCGAGACGGGCACCGGCAAGGAGCTGATCGCCCGCCACATCCACAAGCGCAGCGGGCGCGACGGCCCCTTCATCGCGGTGAACTGCGGCGCGTTCAGCGAATCGCTGATCGACGCCGAGCTGTTCGGCCACGAGGCCGGTGCGTTCACCGGCGCCCACCAGGCGCGAGCCGGCTGGTTCGAGGCGGCCAACGGCGGCACGCTGTTCCTCGACGAGATCGGCGACCTGCCGCTCGCGCTGCAGGTGAAGCTGCTGCGCGTGCTGCAGGAGCGGCAGGTGGTGCGGCTCGGCTCGCGGCGCGCGATCCCGCTCGACGTGCGGCTGGTGGCCGCCACCAACGTCGAGCTGCACCGCGCGGTGGAGGCGCAGCACTTTCGCGCCGACCTGTACTTCCGCTTGAGCGTCGCGACGATCGAGTTGCCGCCGCTGCGCGACCGCCCGAGCGACATCCTGCCGCTCGCGCGCCACTTCATCGCGGTGTGCGGCGGCAAGCTGTCACTGCACGGCACGCAGCTGTCGCCCGAGGCGCGCAGCGCGCTGCTGGCCTATGCCTGGCCGGGCAACATCCGCGAGCTGGAGAACGTCATCCACTACGCGCTGATCGTCTGCCGCGACGGCATCATCCGGTTGAGCGACTGCCGCTTCTCGCCGCTCGGGTTCCTGGGCGCGGTCACCTCGCCAGCTGCCTCGACAGCGCCTCAGTCCGCGGGGCCACCGCCGGCCGCGGATCCGCTGGCCGCGCTGGAGCGCGCCATCGACGCGCTGATGGACAGCAGGCATCCGCAGCTGGTGGCGGCGATCGAGGCCCTGGTGGTGCGGCTCGGTTTCGCGCGCTGCCACGACAACCAGGTGCAGACCGCGCGGCTGCTCGGCGTCACGCGCAACACGCTGCGCACGCTGCTGAAGCGGCATGGGCTGCTGGCGCTGTCGTCGCGGGGGGAGGTGGACGAGGAGCTGGATGTCGAGACGGCTTGAGCCTGGGTCATCGGCACGCCAGGTAGACCTGCCGTTCCCGACGAGGCGGAATGCCGATGGCGCAGGCCTTCAGCACGTCTCGGCCGAGCGAGCCTTCATAGACGACGCCGGCCGCCACGCCCGCCTCATCGCGGGTCCGGATGCGGATGGGTGCGAGCACGATCGATCCGATGCGCAGCGGCTGCGCCTGCAACGACTGCTGGTTGACGGATCGCTCGCCCATCGCCGACAGCGTTGCAGACGAGCCGTCGGTCGGAGCGCCTTCCAGGTAGCGTCTGGCGAACTGCGTGTAGGGGCGGCCGGTGTCGATGTCGATGAGCACTTCGGCCCGATCGCCCCAGGCACCGCGGACCAGCATCGCACCGATCGATTCGCCGATGCGCTCCAGACGAACGCTGGACCGGTCGGGGTAGAGCTTGCGGAACTCATCGAACGGCTCACCGGTCGCGTGCAGCGCGAACAAGCGGCTCGACGGGAAGTCGAGCACCACGAGATCGTTCGGTGCCAGTTGCTGCGGGCTCAGCATGCCGGCGAGCTTCGCTGCGGCGAACTCGGGGATGGTCGGGATGACTTCGCACGGAACGGCGGCGGCCGTCTCGCTGCCAAGCTGAATCTGCAAGGCATGCCGACAAGTCGGACCGCCCGCATGGCCGCGCAGGCGCGGTGCAGCCTCCGAGACGACGAGGCTCGGCGACGAACCGGTGTCGAGAACGAAGCTTTCGAGTCGGCCACGGACACGCACGTCGATGACCGGGCCGAAGCCTTCGTGGGCAGGCTGCTGTGAGAACGGGTGATCGAAGAGCAACGCCTGGGCTTGGGCCGCGGAACGACTCGTCAGAAACGCCAGAGCGCAGGTGATCAGGAGAAGCTTGGCAACTCTCACGCAACGCTCCCCTCGGTCACCCCTCCGCCATCTCCTGCCGCCCCTCCGGCAAGCGGATCACCCCGGTCCGGTAGTCGTACTCGAACACCTCGCCGTGCCGGCCCCACTCGATGGCCGTGCGCAGCACGCGCTCGGCCTCGGCGGCATCGAGGCTGTCGCTGAGCAGGCGCAGGAACGGCTCCTGCGGCAGCTCGCCCGAGCTCTCCTGCTCCAGGCTGTGCCGGATGTGCGCGGCCAGCGGCACCGTGGCCAGCAGCTGCTGGCCGAACAGCTGCTGGCGCAGCGTGTGGTCGCCGTCCACATAGCGCCGCCCGAGCGGCGTCATGTGCAGGTCGCCATCGGCCAGCTGCGCCAGGCCCAGCAGCGACAAGCCCTGCGTCAGCGGCAGCAGCTCGTGGTCGGTCAGCTCGGTCTCCTCGGCCAGCTTCGGCAGGTCGGCATGGCCGGCGAACAGGTCGTCGGCCAGCAGCTCCAGCAGCCCGTCCATGCGACTCACGTCGGCCTGCGGCAGGCGGTGCGCCAGCGGCAGCGCGACCGGCTCGCCGGCCGGGCGGCGGCCGGTGCCGGCCGTCATCAGCGCATAGACCTCGTCGACCAGCTGCCGCACCTCGGCGCTGTCCGGGTCGCGCGGGCGCGGCAACTGCACCGAGAGCTGGCAGCGCACCCGCCCCGGGTCGCTCGCGAAGATCAGCACGCGGTCGGCCATCAGCACCGCTTCCTGGATGTTGTGCGAGACCACCAGCATCGCCTTCGTCGGCATGCGGCGCGAGGTCCAGAGTTCGAGGATCTCCTCGCGCAGCCGCTCGCCGGTCAGCACGTCGAGCGCCGAGAAGGCCTCGTCCATCAGCAGGATCTCGGGCTCGACCACCAGCGCCCGCGCAATGCCCACGCGCTGGCGCATGCCGCCCGACAGCTCGCGCGGCAGCGCGCCCTCGAAGCCCGCCAGCCCGATCAGCTGGATCGCCGCCACCGCGCGCGCCGCCCGCTCTGCCGGCGCCATGCCGCGCGCCTCGAGCCCGAGCTCGACGTTCTGCTGCACCGTGAGCCACGGGAACAGCGCGAACGACTGGAACACCATCGCGATGCCGCGCGCCGGGCCGTGCAGCGGCTGCTCGCGGTAGCGCACATCGCCGGCATCGGCCGGGATCAGCCCGGCCAGGATGCGCAGCAGCGTCGACTTGCCCGAGCCCGATTGCCCGAGCAGCGACACGATCTCGCCCTCGGCCAGCCGGAAGTCCACGCCCTCGAGCACCGCGCGCGCGCTGCCGTCGGCCGAGCGGAACGACTTGCCGACGCCCTTCAGTTCGATCAGTGTCTTCATGCCCGTTCCCCAGGTCCCTAGAAATGCATGCGGTCTTCGGCCAGCCGGTAGAGCCGGCGCCAGACCAGGTGGTTCATGCCCATCACGAACACGCACATCACGCCGATGCCGAGCGCGATGCGCGGAAAGTCGCCGATCGCCGTCATGTGCGCGATGTAGCTGCCCAGCCCCTTCGCCTGCAGCGTGGTGTCGCCCCAGGTCACGTACTCGGCGACGATGCTCGCGTTCCACGAGCCGCCGCTGGCGGTGATGGCCCCGGTGACGAAGCTCGGGAACACCGCCGGCAGCAGGTAGCGGCGCCAGCGCAGCCAGCCCGACAGGCCGAGGTTCTGCGCCGCATAGCGCAGCTCGGTCGGGATGCCACTCGCGCCGGCGATCACGTTGAACAGCAGGTACCACTGCGTGCCCAGCACCATCAGCGGCGACAGCCAGATGTCGGGGTTCAGCTTCCAGCGCACGATGAACAGCACCGCCACCGGAAACATCAGGTTGGCCGGGAACGCCGCGAGGAACTGCGCCACCGCCTGCAGCCGCCCGGACCAGCGCGGGTTCATGCCGATCCAGATGCCCACCGGCACCCACACCAGTGCGGCCAGCGCCGTCAGCACCAGCACGCGCAGCATCGTGATCGAGCCGAGCACCAGCACATGCCCCGCCTCGGCCCAGCCGACCTCGGTGTGGATGAAGCGCAGCAGCTGCCACAGCGCGATCAGCACCGCCGCGGCCAGCAGCGCGTCCCACGCACGCTGCAGCGTCGCGCCGGCCGGCCGCGCGCGGGCCCGGATCGAGGTGCCGTCGTGGCGGCGCCGGAACAGCGTCAGCGAGCGGCCGAACAGCGCCGCGACGCGCAGCGCGAACGGCTGCAGCCGCTCGGTGCGGCGCAGCCAGGTCAGCAGCCACGACGACGGCGCGCTCTCGCTGCTGCCCTCCTCGAAGCGGAACTTGTCGGCCCACGCGAGCAGCGGCCGGAAGAACAGCTGGTCGTACAGCACGATGCCGACCAGCATCGCGCCGATCGCCCAGCCGATCGCGTGCAGGTCGCGCTGCTCGATGGCCAGCGCGATGTACGAGCCGATGCCGGGCAGCTTGATGCTCTGCTGCGACACCGCGATGGCCTCCGACGCGACGACGAAGAACCAGCCGCCGGACATCGACATCATCATGTTCCACAGCAGCGCCGGCATCGCGAACGGCAGCTCGAGCCGCCAGAAGCGCTGCCAGCCCGACAGCTGGAACACGCGCGCCGCCTCCTGCAGCTCGGGCGGCACGGTGCGCAGCGACTGGTAGAGGCTGAAGGCCATGTTCCAGGCCTGCGACGTGAAGATCGCGAAGATCGCCGCGCATTCCACGCCGAACAGGTTGCCCGGGAACAGCGCGATGAAGCCGGTGACGGTGATCGACAGGAAGCCGAGGATCGGGATCGATTGCAGGATGTCGAGCAGCGGCACCAGCACGCGCTCGGCGGCGCGGTACTTGGCCGCCAGCGCCGCGAACACGCAGGCGAACAGCACCGAGGCACCGAGCGCGAGGAACATGCGCAGCGTGGTGCGCAGCAGGTAGTACGGCAGCGCGCTCGGGTCGAGCGTCAGCGGCAGCACCTCGCCGAGCTGGTAGGGCCGCGCCATCTGCGAGCCGCCCCAGGCCAGCAGCACCAGCACCGCGAGCACCAGCGGCAGCAACGCCCAATCCCAGCGGTTGCCGCCGGACTCGACCACCTGGCGCGGGAAGAAGCGTTTGTCGGTCATCGGTGCCTGGAGTGACGGGTGGTGCGGGCGCGGGGCGATTGTCGTCGCTGCGCGCTGCCGGCCTGCGGGCCTGCGCCAGTGCGCATGTTGCGCCGTGTGTCGCGCCCCCCGATTCGCGCCCCCCGGCCTCCGGGGGTGGATCCGGGTTGGCGTCTCCTGCCGCATTCCTACAATCCCGCGGATGTCCTGCCAACCGTGTCCGTGAGCGCACTGCCCGCCCCCGTCGGCGACCTGTTGTGGGGCCCATCCGGGCGCCGGCGCGGTCACGCCCGGCTGACGCTGCTGGCGCTGGCGGTCTACCTGCTGTTCTCGGCGGTGTGCTGGCTGGAGGTGCAGCTGGGGATGATGCGGGCCGCACCGGCCGCCTGGCTGTGCGCGAGCAGCCTGGTCGGCATCTCGGTCTTCTACGGCCTGGTGCGCAGCGGCCTCAGCGAGCGGCTGTCGCACGACCCGTCGCTGACGATGCCGCAATCGGTGTTCGGCATCGCGATCACCGCGTGGGGCTACGCGATCAACCCGCAGCTGCGCGGCGCGGTGATGGCCATCATGCTGCTGAACCTGGTGTGGGGCATGTTCGTGATGTCGCCGCGCGAAGCCCGGCTGCTGGGCGCGCAGGCGCTGGTGCTGCTGGGCGGCGTGATGCTGTGGAAGTCGCGCACCGACCCGGCGCAGTTCCCGCCACACATCGAGGCGATCCAGTTCCTGTTCTGCGTGATCCTGATGACCGCGATGTCGGCGCTGGCGGTCAGCATGGGCCGGCTGCGCGCGAAGCTGCGGCAGCGCCAGGCCGAGCTGCAGGCCGCGCTCGCGAAGATCCACCACCTGGCCACGCGCGACGACCTGACCGGCCTGGTGAACCGCCGCCACCTGACCGAGCTGCTGGACGCCGAACGGACGCGGCAGAAGCACCACGGCCAGCCGCTGAGCCTCGTGCTGATGGACCTCGACCACTTCAAGCCGATCAACGACAACCACGGCCACGCGGCCGGCGACCAGGTGCTGAAGATCTTCGCCGACGCGGCCCAGGCCGCGCTGCGCGACACCGACGTGCTCGGCCGCTGGGGCGGCGAGGAGTTCCTGCTGATGCTGCCATCGACGCCTCAGGCGCAGGCGCTGCAGTGCGTTGACCGGCTGCGCGCGGGGCTGGCGGCAGCGCCGTTCGACGAGGTGGCACCGGGGCTGCGGCTGACCTTCTCGGCGGGCCTGAGCACCTGCGGCGACGGCGAGGCGCTGCAGGCGGCGATCGAGCGGGCCGACAAGGCGATGTACCGCGCCAAGCTGCGCGGCCGCGACGGCACGGTGGTCGGCTGAACTCGGCCGCACTCTGCTGAAGTCTGCTGAAGTCTGCTGACACCAGGTGTCAGCATCCCCGGCGCAGCATCACCCTCCCAAGAGACGAGGAGATGCCCCGATGACCGTGATGACGCTGGAACGCCCGGCCCGTGCCGTGGCTGCTGACACCATTCCGTCCCCTTGTGCCATCGTCGAGCTGCGGCGCTATGCGCTGCACCCCGGCCGGCGCGAGACGCTGATCGAGCTGTTCGACCGCGAGTTCGTGCACACGCAAGAGGACTGCGGCATGCGCGTGCTGGGCCAGTTCCGCGACCTCGACGCGCCCGACGATTTCGTCTGGCTGCGCGGCTTCGCGAACATGGCCGAGCGGCGCGACGCGCTGGCCGCGTTCTACGGCGGCCCGGTGTGGCGGCGCCACCGCGACGCTGCCAACGCGACGATGCAGGATTCGTCGAACGTGCTGCTGCTGCGCAACGTGCAGACCGCCGCCACCCATGCGGCGCGGCCCGGCATGCTGCTGGCGGTGGTGTGTGCGCTCGATGCGCCGGCCACGCCCGAGCTGTTGCAGCGCTTCGAGCACGAGGTGCGGCCCTGCCTGGTGGCCGCTGGCATGGAGGTGCAGGCCGTGCTGAAGACCGAGCACACGACCAACGACTTCCCGGCGCTGCCGGTGCGCACCGACACCGAGGCCTTCGTGTGGATCTGCCGCTTCGACAGCGTGGCCCACCAGCTCGACTGCGCCGACCGTCTGTTCACCTCGGCGATCTGGCGCGATGCGGTGTGGCCGCGCTGGCTGTCGCAGCTGCGTTCGGCACCGGAGATGTTCCGCCTGCAACCCACCGCCGGCTCGGCCTGGCGCTGAAACCCTTCACCGTCCCGACCTTCTGGAGACCACGATGAGCTACACACTGGACCGCACCGGGCAGCCGGACGACTTCGACTTCCTGCACGGCCGCTGGCAGGTCGAGAACCGGTGCCTCGCGACGCGCACGCCGGGCAGCAACGACTGGAAGGAGTTTCCCTCGGTGCTGGGGTGCGAGCCGCGCCTCGGTGGCATCGCCAATGTCGAACAGATCGACTTCCCGACACAGGGCTGGTCGGGCATGACGATGCGGCTGTTCGACATCACGAAGCGGCAGTGGTCGATCTACTGGATCAGCAGCCGCACCGGCACGCTGTACCCGCCGGTGCATGGCGGCTTCAGCGGCGACCGCGGCGAGTTCTACGGCGAAGACGAGGACAACGGCCGCAAGGTGTATGCGCGCTTCGTGTGGCTGCGCCAGGGGCCGGATTCGGCGCGTTGGGAGCAGGCCTTCTCGCCGGATGGCGTGGAATGGGAGACGAACTGGACGATGCAGATGACGCGCGTGCCCGGCTGAGCGCAATGGCCTGAGGGTTCAGGGCCCCGCGCCGAAGTGATCGCGCAGCGCTTCGCCTGCGCCGGGCACGAACTCGAAGGCCAGCCCGCCCTGCTCGACCAGCGCGGCGTTGCCGGCGCCATGGCCGGGGGTCCTGACGTGCAGCGGCAGCCACTGCGCCTTCAGGGCCTCCAGCGCACCGGCCCAGGTGCCACCGGTGCCGAGCGCGCAATCGATCACCAGCGCGTGGTCGGCCAGCGCGTAGATGTACTTGTTGCGCCCCATCGCGTTGCCGGTGTGGAAGCCGACCTCCGGCGCGAAGGGCGATACCAGGGTCAGGCGGCCCTGCTGCAGACCGCCGCGGTTCAGCCGGCCGAGGCTCGCCTTCAGCAGCTCGCCGGGGAGCACGACGACGGCCTGACCGCCGGCCTCGACGGCGCCCTGCATCGCGGCCGTGTCGACACCGCGCGCGCCGCCCGAGATCACCACCATCCCTTCGTCGGCGCACGCGGCCGCGGTCAGCCGCGTGAACTCCAGCGCCGGCTCGATGGCATCGCGTGAACCGACGATGGCGACGCCGCCTTGATCGAGCAGCTCCTGGCGGCCCGCGCCGTACAGCAAGGGCGGCGCGGCATGCTTCAAGCGGCGCTTCAAGGCGCGCGGATACGCCGCATCGCCGCGCGAGATCACCCACAGGCCCGCACGGCTCCAGCGCTCCAGCGCCAGTGCCATCGCGGTGCCGCGTTCCAGCAGGAACTCGATGCGCGGACGCTCCAGCGCGATCTCGTGCACGCTGTCGAGCGCCGCCCGCCCCGCGGCAGCCAGCAGGTCGGCCGGCCGCATGCTGCGCGCATTCAGCCACCGGGCCAGCGCGGCGTAGTCGTTGGTCGACAGCGGCTCGGCAGGCGCCTGCCCTTCACCACCGAACCTGCCGCACAACAGCAGGACCGCTTCGGTGTCGGCACTCAATCCCTCGGCACTCATCGTCGTGGCACTGCTGGTGAAAGCTACTTCGCCGACGTGACGGCGAGGGCGAACGGGTAGACGGCGCCCGCGCCCGCCTGCCGCAGCAGCGCGGTCGCGAGCGTCAGCGTCCAGGCCGAATCGACCAGATCGTCGACCAGCAGCACCGGCCCGTCGACGCCCTGCTGGTCATCGACGACAAACGCCCCATCGAGGTTGTGGCACTGGTGGAAGCGGTTCTCCATGTCTCGCTGCGGCTGCGTCTCGCGCGTCTTCACGAGGGCCGGCCGGAACGGTACCCCCAGGGCCTCGGCGAGGCGCCTCGCAAAGTCGGGCACCAGCTCGGGTTGCCGCATCGACGGGATGCAGGTCACCCAGGTCACCCGCGCGGCCTCCGGCCACCGGTGGCGGACCAGGTCGGCCGCGGCCTCGACCAGTTCGTCGTCGAAGCGGCCCTGCGCCTTGCCGCGCGCCACCAGTTGGCCCCACACCGGCTCGCCCCAGCGCGACAGCACCCGGCCCGCTTCGCCGCGCAAGCCCTGCGCAATGTTCTGCTTGCTCCAGCCGTGGTCGCCGGCGTACTGCGGCAGCGCGTCGATGTCCCATTGCTTCTTCAGTTCCAGCGGCATCTCGCTGTGCCTGGTGAAGCGCTGCGCCGCGATCAGCAGTGCGCGATCGATCTCCACCGGCAGCACCGGCCGCCCGAGGCACACCGCACAGCGGCCGCAGGCCTGCGTGCCGACGTCGTCGAGCGCATCCGCCAGGAACTGCATCAGGCAGCGCTCGTTGGCGAGGTACTGCTTCATCTGCGCCCATTCGGCCTCGCGCTGCTGCGTGAGGTGCGCGATGCGCTGCCGGTCGAGCCGGAACGGCTGCGCGGTGCGGTACCAGGCGCCGTCGAGCCGCAGCACCGGCGACTCCGGCTCCACCACCAGCAGCTTCAGCACCTTCTCGATCTGCGACTGCCGCAGGTTGACCGCGCGCTCCAGCGCCCGCACGCTCAAGCCGTCGTCGGCGGCCTCCAGGGCCCCGAGGATCCGGTCGACCTGCCCTTCCGGCGGGAAGGCGGCATCGCGGAAGTACTCGTTGATGTCCTCCTCTTCCTCGCCCGACAGCAGCACGCCGCAGGCGGATGGAATCGCGCGGCCGGCCCGCCCCACCTGCTGGTAGTAGGCGACCACGTTGCCCGGCGTCTGGTAGTGGATGACGAAGTGCAGGTCCGGCTTGTCGTAGCCCATGCCGAGCGCGGTGGTGGCGACCAGGCACTTCAGGCCGTTGGCCAGCAGCGCCTGTTCGAGCGCCTGCCGCTCGTCGTCGGGCTTGCCGGCGTGGTACGCGCGGGCATCGATCCCCTGCAGCTGCAGCCACTCGGCGACCCGGTCGGCATCGCGCGTGGTCAGCGTGTAGACGATGCCGCTGCCCGGCAGGCCGGGGATGCGATCCGCCAGCCACGCCAGGCGGTCCGCCGCGCCCGGCAGGCGCATGTTCTGCAGCGCCAGGCTCTCGCGCAGCAGCGGCCCGCGCTGCACCACCACGCCGGCACCGAGCTGCGCGGCCACGTCGGCCTCGACGCGCCGGTTGGCCGTGGCGGTGGTCGCGAGCACCGCAATGTTGCCGGGCAGGCGCGCCAGCACCTGGCCCACGCGCCGGTAGTCGGGCCTGAAATCGTGGCCCCAGTCGGAGATGCAATGCGCCTCGTCGATGACCAGCAGGCCGATGCGCGCGGCGATGGCCTGCAGCGTGCCGGCGACGAACTCGTCGTTGGCCAGGCGTTCGGGCGAGATCAGCAGCAGGTCGACCTGGCCGGCCAGCAGTTCGTCGCGCACCACGCCCCAGTCGTCGCGGTTGGTCGAATTGACGGTGAGCGCCCGCAGGCCGAGCCGCTGCGCCGCGTCGATCTGGTTGCGCATCAGCGAGAGCAGCGGCGAGATGATCAGCGTGACGCCGGCGCCCTGCGCCCGCATCAACGTGGCCGCGACGAAATACACCATGCTCTTGCCCCAGCCGGTACGCTGCACGCACAGCACCTTGCCGCGCTGGTTCACGATGTGGTCGATGGCCTCCCACTGACCCGCGCGGAAGTCGGCCTCCGGCTGGCCCATCGCGACGCGGAAACAGCGCAATGCCTCGGCTTCGACGACCATGTGTGCTGTTCCTTGCAGGTGCCCGGCCGACCCGGGCTGCGGGGCAGTGTACCGACGCGCGACGGCGCGTCAGTTCACGACCAGGACTTCTGCAGCAGCCGGTGCGCCACGTCGGCCGCGGCGGCGTCGCCGGTCATGTGCGCGCGCACGATCGCGCCCTCGACGATCAGCAGCGCGTCTTCCGCGGCCCGCACCGGCTGCGGGTGGCCGCAGCGCCGCGCGAGTGCGAGCAGGCAATCCTGCAGCTCGTCCTTGTGGCTTTGCACCACGCTGATCGCCTCGCCCTGCGCCGAGCCTTCGGCCAGCGTGTTGATGAAGGCGCAGCCGCGGAAATCCGGTTCCTCGAACCATTCGCGCAGCACCTCGGCCGCGCGCTCCATCGCCGGCCCGGCAGCGTCGCAGCGCTGCTCCAGCCTGCGCGTGAACCACGTCATCCAGCGTTCGTGCCGCAGCCGCAGGAAGGCCAGCACCAGGTCGTCCTTCGACGGGAAGTGGCGGTAGAACGAGGCTTTCGCCACCTGCGATTCGGCGATCAGCCGGTCGATGCCGACCGCGCGGATGCCGTCGGCGTAGAAGAGCCGCATCGCGGTCTCGAGGATGCGCTGGCGGGGTTCGAGCGGGGCGGCGGTGGTCGTCATGGCCCGCAGTTTGACAGACAGACTTGTCTGCTTCAAGATTCGCCACATAGACAGACCTGTCTACATCCACAAAGGAAGCCCCATGGACACCCCCCGCCCGCCGCTGCCCCCGTTCGCCGAAGAATCCGCCACGCTGAAGGTGCGCCTGGCCGAAGACGCCTGGAACAGCCGCGACCCCGACCGCGTCGCCGCCGTCTACACCGAGGACACGCGCTGGCGCAACCGGGCCGAGTTCCCGGTCGGCCGAGAGCAGGTGCGCGTCTTCCTGCAGCGCAAGTGGGCGCGCGAGCTCGACTACCGGCTGATCAAGGAGCTGTGGGCCTTCGGCGGCGCGCGCATCGGCGTGCGCTTCGCCTACGAGTTCCACGACGATTCCGGCCAGTGGTTCCGCAGCTACGGCAACGAGAACTGGGAGTTCAACGCGCAGGGCCTGATGGAGCGCCGCTACGCCAGCATCAACGACCTGCCGATCCAGCCCGAGCAGCGGCTGTTCCACTGGCCGCTCGGTCGCCGCCCCGACGACCACGCCGGGCTCAGCGCGCTGGGGCTGTGACGGCAGCCGCCGCGGGCGCGGCCTTCGGCTTGCGGAACACGATCACGTTGCCGGCCATCACCAGCACCAGCCCGAACAGCGCGGGCGCGGTCCACTGGTAGCCCTCGACCCAGGCCGACACGTTCAGCGCGACCACCGGGAACAGCACGGTGCTGTAGGCGGCGCGCTCCGGCCCGAGGCGGCCGACCAGCGTCAGGTAGGCGGTGAAGCCGATCACCGAGCCGGGGATCGCGAGGTACAGCAGCGCGCCGACGTAGGTGGGCGACGGATCGAACGCCCAGCCGACGCCGCCGACTGCGCAGCCGGCCGCCAACACCGTCGCGCCGATCAGCATGCCCCAGGCGTTGGTGACGACCGGCGCGTTGCCGAGTGCCTGCAGGCGTGTCGACAGCATGTTGCCGGCCGAGAAGCACAGCGTGCCGGCCAGCCCGAGCGCGAGGCCGGTCAGCGTGTCGGGCGAGGCATCGTGGCGCGCCAGCTCCGGCCAGAACAGTGCCGCCAGCCCCAGCATGCCGAGCGCGCTGCCGGCCAGCACGCGCGGTGCGAGCGGCCGGCCCAGGAAGACGCGCGCGTTGAACGCGTTCCACACCGTCGCGGTCGAGAACAGTACCGCGACCAGCCCGCTCGGGATGAAGCGGCTCGCGTGCAGGAAGCAGATGAAGTTCAGGCAGAACAGGCACACGCCCTGCGCGGCGATCAGCTTCATCGCGCGGGCGTCGGGCCGCTTCAACCGCCCGGTAGCGGCCAGCCAGATGAACAGCACCGCGGCGGCCAGCGCGAAGCGGTAGGCGATGGACCACGGGATCGGCACCGGGCCGAGCTGCAGCTTCAGCGCGATCCAGGTGGTGCCCCAGATCAGCACGGTGAGCACGTAGAGGAAGAGGTTCATCCGGCGAGTGTCGGCTGCAGGGTGTGAATCCGGTTGCACAAAACTGCGGTTTGTCGCGGTCACCTCGTGCGTGCGCGCGACGCGGCCGCTACAGTGGCGAGGCCATGGTGACCGTGCCCGACCTGTCCCGCCACGAAGTGTTCGACGTGCTCGCGCACTCGCGCGCGCAATTGCTGCGCAGCGCCACGCTGGGCGACGGCCTGGCCGTCGCGGTGTGGCGCAACGCGGCCGACGCGACGCGCTACAGCCGGCCGTCGCACCACACGCTGTCGCTGTACCTGAGCGGCGGCCAGGGCACCTGGCGGCGCGAGGTGCCCGACCTGCGCGGCGAGCCGGGCCGGTTGTGCGTGATGCCGGCCGGCCACGAATCGCGCTGGGTGGTGGGCGGCGAGCAGAGCTTCGTGCACCTGTACTTCGACGAGGCGCAGCTCGCGCCGCTGGCGGTGCGCCTGCTCGACCGCGAACCGCGCGAGGTGCAGGTGCCCGACCTGACCTTCGTCGGCGACACCCGCGTGGCCGGTCCGCTGCACGCGCTGGCGATGCTGGACTGGCAGGATCCGCAGGCGCGCTTGCAGGCCAATGCGCTCGGGCACGAGGCGCTGGCCGCGCTGCTGATCGCGCACGCCACGCGCGGTCACCGCACGCCGCCACGCGGCGGGTTGTCGGCACACGTGCGGCGGCGGCTGGTCGACTGGGCGGAGGCGCGCCTCGACCAGCCGGTGACCATCGGCGAGATGGCCGCCATGGCGGCGCTGTCCGAGCACCACTTCGCACGCATGTTCCGCACCTCGTTCGGCATCGCGCCGCATGCGTGGGTGCTGTGGCTGCGCATCGAGCGCGCCAAGCAACTGCTGCGGCATTCCGATGCGCCGCTCGACGAGGTGGCGCGGCAGTGCGGGCTGGCCAGCGCGAGCCACCTGGTGAACCGGTTCCGCGCGAGGACCGGGGTCACGCCCGGGCAGTACCGCCAGTTCGGGAAGTGACGGCTGCGTCGCTCAGGGCTTCTTGACCGAGGGCCTCTGCCGGCGCGGACCCGGCACCTCGCTCGTCTTGGCAGACGGATAGGTCAGCGTTGCACGACGGATCGACTCCTTCAGGAAATCGGGAAGGCTCTCGATCTCCTTGCGCGCCGCGTCGAACTGGTCCATGAATTCTTTGTAGTGCAGCTTCATTCCGTTCTCCTGGCGTAAGGATCTTGTGCGCAACCTCGCAGCCTCTGGATGTGACCTTGGTCTATGCATTACCTGCAAGGCAGGGCTACGCTACCTTAGTGCACGCCGAGGTGTTGCAGTTCCAATCGCTCAGTGGCTTGTCCGGCATCGATCGTTCGCTTCGGATTCCCGCGGTCCCTCCGCCCACAGCGAGTGCCTATGAGCCACAACTACGAGAAGACGAGCGTCCCCCTCTATCGAGCGATCTTTCTTGCGAACTACACCTCTGATGTCCGGTGCTACCTCGCACCCGATCGCGACCTTGCGGACGCCAAGGAGATCGCGCCGATACTGCATCCGCAGTTGCTCCCAAGCCTGACGCCGCGAGGTGATCAGCGCCCTGCCGACATCCAGCGGAACGCCTCTACCGGCATGTACCATCCCGACACGGGTGGCACCTCGGTATTCGACAGCGCGAAAGCCTTGCGTCGAGCCGATGGCGACTTCCACATTCCAGCAGGAACCGACATCCCACCGGACCTCAAGGTCAGCAAGGATGCCTACAACGATCGCCTGAAGGCGATCCACTACACGATCATGCCGGCGAAGCCCATGTTCAAGGATGCGCTGTTGGGAAGCCTGGACAACTTTGTTCGAAACGCGATTCGGCGGCAGTACGAAGCCGCACGAGGGATTGGGGAGACGTGATGGAACTTCGACCGCAAACGCTCATCGTGGCCGTTCAGTGCGTGGCCCGCAGAATCCACGAACTGGACAAGCTGATTGACGAAGTGGATTCGCAAGAGGCGGGGCAGCTGGAAGAGCTGCTCGTGTCGTTCGACCTCGCGGCTGCCGATCTGAAGAAGGCTTACGCCGAAGCTCGAGAGAAGTTCGCGGACATGCCTGACTATGAGCAGCTGCCCAAGCCCGACCTGTAGTCATCGCCACGCTCACCCCACCTGCTTCTGGATCTCCCCCGCCACCGCACTCAGCGGCAGCGTCCGCTGCGCGCCGCCGCGCTTGATCGCTTCCTTCGGCATGCCGAACACGACGCAGCTCTCCTCGTCCTGCGCGATGGTCTGCGCGCCGACCTTGCGCATCTCCAGCAGGCCGGCCGCGCCGTCGTCGCCCATGCCGGTCATGATCACGCCGAGCGCGTTCGCGCCGGCGCTGCGCGCGACCGAGCGGAACAGCACGTCGACCGACGGCCGGTGGCGGTTCACCAGCGGGCCGTCGATCACCTCGACGAAGTACTGCGCGCCGCTGCGCTTGAGCAGCATGTGCCGGCCGCCCGGCGCGATCAGCGCGCGGCCCGGCAGCACGCGGTCGTTGTGCTCGGCCTCCTTCACCTCGATGCGGCACAGGCTGTCCAGCCGCGCCGCGAAGGCCGCGGTGAACTTCTCCGGCATGTGCTGCACGATCACGATGCCCGGCGTGACCCGCGGCAGCGCGGTCAGCACCTCCTCGAGCGCCTGCGTGCCGCCGGTGGACGTGCCCAGCGCCACCACCCGCTCGGTGGTCTGCGTCATCGCGCGCGTGGCCGGCGGCAGGATCACGTCCGCGGTGTTCTTCGCGGCCGGCGTCGGCGCGACCGCCGGCCCCGCGGCCAGCCGCCGCACGTTGGCTTTGGCCGCGGCGCGCACCGTGCTGATCAGCTCCTCGCCGCTCGCGCTGAGGAACTGCTTCAGCCCGAGCTTCGGCTTGGTGACGATCGCCACCGCGCCGGCGGCCATCGCCTCCAGCGTGGTCTTCGCGCCGCGCTCGGTCAGCGTCGAGCAGATCACCACCGGCGTCGGCTTCTGCTGCATCACCATGCGCAGGAAGGTGATGCCGTCCATGCGCGGCATCTCGACGTCGAGCACGATCACGTCCGGCCAGTCGAGCTTGAGCCGCTCGATCGCGAGCACCGGATCGGCCACCGCGGCCATCACCTCGATGCCGGGCGCTTCATCCAGCAGCGCGGTGACGACCTGCCGCACCACGGCCGAATCATCGATCACCATCACGCGGATGTTGCTCATGGCGCAGCACCATCCAGCGGCATCGCCGCCGATTCCGGGTTGACCTGACGCACCCACACGTCGCCGGTCGCCAGGTCGAAGATCATCTGCCGGTGCCCGTTGCCGAACAGGCTTTCGGAATGCACGCGAATGCCGTGCGCCAGCAGCAGGTCGCGCGCCGCCTCGCCGTTGCGGCGGCCGATGTTCGGCACGACGGTCGCGGTCTGCTCGGGAAACATGTTGCCGCCGCCGAAGATCTTGGCCTCGCACTCGGCCGGCACGATGCTGCGCTTGTGCAGCTGGCGCAGCATCAGCGCCAGCGCCTCCTCGCCGTAGCGCGCGTCGGGCACGCCCTGGTGGCTGGGCGAACGCGCGGCCAGCAGGAAATGCGACATTGCCCCGATGCGCCGCACCGGGTGCCACAGCGTGATCGACACGCACGAGCCGAGCAGCGTGCGCATGCGCAGCGGCGCCTCGCCGACGGCGTACTCGCCGGGCTGCAGCACGCGGTCGCCGGGCTCGGCGCTGTCGAATCGGATCGCGCCTGCCGTCATCACAGGCTCACGGCTTGCGGTAGATCGACGGTGCCACCTGCTGCAGCGCCGTGCTGATGTCGTTCAGGCTCTCGGAATGCCCGATGCAGAAGAACCCGCCCGGCTTCAGCTGCTCGATGATGCGCGCCACCACCTGCCGCTTGGTGTCGCCGTTGAAGTAGATCATCACGTTGCGCAAGAAGATCACGTCGAACGACGCGAGCCGCGGCAGTGCGGTGTTCAGGTTGACCTGCATGAACTGCACGCGGCCGCGCAGCGAGCGGTCGACCAGCAGCGTGCCCTGCTGCTCGTCGATGCCGCGCAGGCAGAAACGCTTCAGGTAGGTCTGCGGGATCTGCCGGCAGCGCTCCATCGGGTAGTGCGCCTGGCGCGCGCGCTGCAGCACGCGGGTGCTGATGTCGGAGCCCATCACCTCCCAGGCCGCGTCGCCCAGCGTGTCGGCCAGCACCATCGCGATGCTGTAGGCCTCTTCGCCGGTCGAGCTGGCCGCGCTCCAGACACGGAACGGCTGCGCCTTCTTCGACGACGCAAGCGCCGCTTCGCGCAGCAGCTCGAAGTGCTTCGGCTCGCGGAAGAAGTAGGTCTCGTTGGTGGTCAGCAGGTCGACCGCGGTCTGCACCTCGGCGCCGTTCTGGCCGCTGCTCAGCAGCTTGAAGTACTCGGTGTAGCTGCCCAGGTTGCAGGCTTGCAGCCGCTTCGCGAGCCGGCCGCACACCAGCGCCTTCTTCGCCGACGACAGCGTGATGCCCGCCGCGTCGTAGATGAAGCGCTGGAACAGGCCGAACTCGTTGTCGGAGATGGTGTGCATGGCGCGGCTCGGCAGGGTCGGGCAGGGCGGGCCGCTCAGAAACGGGCGAACTGCGATTCGTCGAGAGCGCCCGCGCCGTTCGCGTGCAGCGAGAAGCCGTTGTGCCCTGCCGCCGGTGCCGGCTTGCGTGCCCCCGCCTTCGCGGGCTTGGCGCCGGCCGGCTTCGCAGCCGGCTTGCGCGCTGCGGCCGGGCGCTGCCGCGGCGCATCGACCTGCGTCGCCAGCTTGAAGAACGACATGGTCTGCTGCAGTTGCTCGGCCTGGCTGCTCATCTCTTCGGACGTGGCCGCCAGCTCTTCGGAGCTCGACGCGTTCTGCTGCGTCGTCTGGCTCAGCTGGCTCACCGCCGCGTTGATCTGGCTGACGCCCGACGACTGCTCTTCCGACGCCGCCGTGATCTCCTGCACCAGGTCCGAGGTCTTCTTGATGTTCGGCACCATCTGGTCCAGCAGGCGGCCCGCCTTCTCGGCCAGCTCCACGCTCGAGCCCGCCACCGTGCCGATCTCCTGCGCCGCCACCTGGCTGCGCTCGGCCAGCTTGCGCACCTCGGCCGCCACCACTGCGAAGCCCTTGCCGTGCTCGCCGGCGCGCGCCGCCTCGATCGCCGCGTTCAGCGCCAGCAGGTTGGTCTGGTACGCGATGTCGTCGATGATCCCGATCTTCTGCGCGATCTGCTTCATCGCCGCCACCGTCGCGCGCACCGCTTCGCCGCCTTCGGCCGCTTCGCTCGCCGCCTTGGTCGCCATGCCGTCGGTCACCTTCGCGTTCTCGGTGTTCTGCGAGATCGATGCCGTCATCTGCTCGATCGACGCGCTGGTCTCTTCGACCCCCGCGGCCTGCTCGCTCGACGCCTGCGACAGCGACTGCGCCGTCGCGCTCACCTCTTCCGAGGCCCCCGCCAGCGCTTCCGCGCCGCTGTTCACCTCGGTCACCACCTGCGACAGCCTGGCCACCATGTGCTTCATCGCCAGCAGCAGCTGGCCGGTCTCGTCGCGGCTGGTGGCATCGATCTGCACCGTCAGGTCGCCTTCGGCCAGCCGGTTCGCGGCCTCGACCGCGCGCCCCAGCGGCTTGCTGACGCTGCGGCTGATGAAGAAGCCGAGCAGCAGGCCCAGCACCACGCCGCCGGCGATCGCGCCGATCATCACGGTGCGGCTGCTGCGGTACAGGCTCTCGGTGTGCTCGGCGGCCGCCTTGGCGCGCGCTTCCTTTTGCTGGATCAGCTCGTCGAGCATCTCGTCGAGCTTGTTGGCCTTGTCGCGCACCAGGTCCAGCGACTGCGCCAGCACCTCGTCGCGGTCGGCCAGCTTCTTCGCCGACGCGAGCGTCAGCGCACGCTGCATCTCGCGCTGGTAGTCCTCGGACAGCGTGCCGAACGCGGTGAAGACCTCTTTCGCGCGGTCGCTGACGAACAGCGGCTTGGACTTCTCGATGTAGTCCTTCATCGAGGCCAGGCTCTTCGTGATCGACGCCATGTGCTTGTCGCGCTCGGCCTGCGAGCTCGCCAGCAGGAAGTTCGACCGCGCCCGCCCGATGTAGATCAGGTTGATGTTGGCTTCCTTGATGTACGACAGCCCCATCAGCTCCTTGTTGTACATGTTGTCGGCCAGCTCGTTCATCTGCCCGGTGTTGGAGATGCCGATGACGCCGATCACGACGCTGATCGACGCGACGAGCATGAAGCCCGCGATCAGCCTGACGCCGATCTTGAAGTTGCTGAACATGGTTGTGGTTCTCCCTGGAAACTGGTGAATTCAGGCGGCCGCGACCGGCGAGCCAGCCGACTCCATCAGCGCCGGCACGTCGAGGATCAGCGCGACGTCGCCGCTGCCGAGGATGCTGGAGCCGCTGATGCCGCGGACCTGGCCGAACATCTTCGACAAGGGCTTGATGACGGTCTGCGCCTCGCCGAGCAGCGTGTCGACGACGAGGCCGAATTTCTGGCCGGCATGCTTGACGACCACGATGTTCGGGCGCGCGCTTTGCGGCCCGTCGATGTCGAACAGCTCGCGCAGCCGGATGAAGGGCAGCACCTGGCCGCGCAGGTCGATGTAGTCGTGGCCGGTCTCGGTGCTGAACTCGACGCATTCGTCGACCATGTCGAGCGGCACGACGAACACCGCCTTGCCGACGCCGATCTGGAAGCCGTTGATGATGGCCAGCGTGAGCGGCAGCCGCACCGTGACGGTGGTGCCCTCGCCCGGCGTGCTGGCGATGCCGACGCTGCCGCGCAGCGCGACGATGTTGCGCTTGACGACGTCCATGCCGACGCCGCGGCCGGACAGGTTGGTCACCTTCTCGGCGGTCGAGAAGCCGGGCTCGAAGATCAAGCCATAGATCTCGGCATCGCTCAGCACGCGGCCGGCCTCGATCAGGCCGCGCTCGACGGCCTTCGCGAGGATCTTCTCGCGGTTCAGGCCGCCACCGTCATCGCTGACCTCGATCACGATGCTGCCGGAGTCGTGGAACGCGTTCAGCATCACGGTGCCGCGGGCCGGCTTGCCGCGCGCGGCGCGCTGCTCGGGCGAATCGATGCCGTGGTCGATCGCGTTGCGCACCAGGTGCGTCAGCGGATCGCCGATCTTCTCGACCACGGTCTTGTCGAGCTCGGTGTCCTCGCCGTCGATCACCAGACCGATGTCCTTGCCGAGCTCGCGCGAGACGTCGTGCACCACGCGCTGGAAGCGGCTGAAGGTGCCGCCGATCTTGACCATGCGCAGTTGCAGCGCGCTGTCGCGCACTTCCTCGACCAGGCCGGACAGCACCGAGTGGCATTCCTGCAGCTCGCTGTTGCGCGTCTTGCGCGCAATCAGGTTGGCGCCGGCCGACGCGATGATCAGCTCGCCGACCAGGTTGATCAGGTGGTCGAGCTTGTCGGCATCGACGCGGATCGACTGGCTTTCCTGCGTCTTCGCATCCTTCACGCGCTTCTGCTTCTCGAGCGCGGCCTCGACCACCGGCGGCGAGACGCGGCCCTGCTCGACCAGCACCGCGCCGATCAGCGGCGTCGGCACGGCGTGGGCCTGCACGTTCAGCGCCGCTTCCAGCTCGTGGGCGGTGACGGTGCCGCAGCGCACCAGCATCTCGCCGAGGCGCGACGCTTCCTCCGGTGCCGCCTTGATGAGGTCGATGTAGTCGCCGATGCGGCTGTGCGGCGGCACGATGCGCAGCGTGCAGTCGTCGAGCACGAAGTCGAACACGCCTTCGATCGCCGCCTTGTCGGCCTGGCTGCGGAACGCGATCTCGAAGCCGAGGTAGCAGGACTCGGGGTCCATCTCGCCGGCCGCCGGCAGCGCGTCGGCCAGCGTCACGATGCCGACCACCTGGCCGAGCGTGCCGAGGTAGCGGATGAAGGACAGCGGGTCCATGCCGTTGCGCAGCACGTCGCGGCCGAAGCGCAGCGAGATGTGCCACAGGTCGGCGTCGTGCGAGGAGGCGACTATGCGCTCGAACGCGGGCGCCGGTGCCGCCACGACAGCGCCGGTCGACGGCTCCAGGTGCGCGCGCAGGCGCAGCAGCAGCGGTTCACCGCGCTGCACCAGCGCCGGGTCGACCTGGTTCGGATCGGACTCGACCGCGTCGACCAGCGCGCCGATGTGGTCGCCGCAGGCCAGCAGCAGCGCGACCATCGGCTCGTCGACGGCGATGCGGCCCTCGCGCACCTCGTCGAGCACGCTCTCGACGACGTGCGTGAACGCCACCACCTGGTCCAGGCCGAACAGCCCGGCCGAGCCCTTGATGGTGTGGGCGGCGCGGAAGATCGCGTTGATCGTCTCCGCCGGTTCGGCCTCTTCGCGCACGCGCAGCAGCGAGGCCTCCATGTCTACCAGCAGCTCGCGGCTTTCCGCGAAGAAGGTCTGCAGGGCCTGGTCCATGTTCATCGGGATGCTTTCCAGGGGCGCGTCACGCGGCGCGCGATGAGGACGGGGACGAGCCGACGACCAGCGGGTCGCCGAAGTGCGCGGCCAGGTCGAACAACTCCAGCACCTCGACGACGGCGGGGCTGTGGTCGACCAGGCGCAGCGTGCGGCCGGCGGCACCGGCTTCGCGCTTGGCGAGCAGCAGCAATTGCAGCCCGGCGCTGTCGAACTCGCTGACCTGCGACAGGTCGACCTCGACCGCCGCATGCTCGGCCACCGCGGCCAGCAGCGTCTGCTTCAGTTCGGCGGCGCGGTAGATCGTCAGCTCGCCTTCGATGCGGATCCCGGTCACGGCAGCACCAGCTTCTGCACGACGCCCAGCAGTTGCTCGGGTTTGAAGGGTTTGACGACCCAGGCCTTGGCACCGGCTTCCTGGCCTTCCTTCTTCTTCGCGTCCTGCGACTCGGTGGTCAGCATCACGATCGGCGTGAACTTGTAGGCCGGCATCTGCTTGATCGCCTTCACCATGCTGATGCCGTCCATGTTGGGCATGTTGACGTCGCTGATGATCAGGTGGACCTTCAGGCCGGTGAGCTTCTTCAGCGCGTCCTTGCCGTCGACGCCCTCGATCACGTCATAGCCGGCTTGCTTGAGCGAAATGCCGACGACCTGCCGCACGGAGGCGGAGTCGTCGACGATCAGGATGGTCTTGGCCATGGTGTTGTGCTTCCCGGTCTGTCGTTGTCAAAAGAAAGTGATCTCTTCGCTCGCGGTGGCCGCCTGCGCGTCCTGCCCGGCATGCGTGCTGTGCAAGCTGCGCTCGTCGGCCATCGCGTAGGTCTTCTCCAGCTCGGCCAGCAGGACGGCGCTGTCGACCGGCTGCAGCACGCCGCTGCGCTCGAAGCCTTCGCGGCTGCGCGTCAGCTGGGCCGGCAGTTGTTCGATGTTCTGGCGCACGTGCGACATCACCTGGCTGACGCGGTCCTGGAACTGCAGCTGCACCAGTGCCTCGCCGATCTCGCCCTGGATGCCGACGCTCTCGCGCTTGAGCACGTCGGCCGACGCGACCAGCGCATCGGTGACGGTGTGGAAGCCGCCGAGCACGCTGGTGATCGTGGTCTCGCAGGCGACGATGGACGCCGCCTCGCGCTCGGCCGATGCGTCGGCGCTGCGGCGCGCGGTGGCGATCGCGTCGCCGATCAGCGCGACCTTGTCGGCCATGCGGCGGCCGGTCTCGCCGGAGGCAGCGGAGAGCTTGCGCACCTCCTGCGCCAGCACCGAGAAGCCGCGGCCGGTCTCGCCGGCGTGGGCGGCCTCGATCGCGGCGTTGATGGCGAGCAGGTTGGTCTGCGATGCGATGTTGGCGACCTCGGCCGCCATCTGCTGCAGCTCGCCGACGAAGCGGTTCAGGCTTTGCACCTCGGCATGCATTGCGCCGTTGCTGGCCATCGCGGCGCGCAGCGACTCGAGCACGCCGTTCAGTTCCTTGCTGCTGTGCGCGAAGACGGCGACCAGGCCCTGGTCGCTGCTCTCGACCGAACCGGCGGCAAGGTTGGAGGCGCGCATCGCCTGGTCGAGCTTGTCGACGATGCCGCCGAAGCGCAGCGCGAGGGCCGAGATCGCGCTCTCCATCTGCGCACGCGAGCTTTCGATGTGGCCGCCCCAGACCGGCAGCAGTTCACGGCCGAGCCGCTCGGTGCCGGCGACGAACGCGGCGGTGGCGTCATGGTGCTGGCGGCGCAGCGTGGCCTGGCGGCGATCGAACAGCGCGCCGGCGATGCCGAGCCCGGCGCCAACCAGCAGCGCCCAGCCATTCCAGGCGCTCGCGGCCCAGGTGGCGAGGCCGCCGGCCAGGCCCATTGCGGTGCAGGCGAACGCGCTCGGCGACAAACGTGATGGCGCGCTCGATGACGGCGCCGCTTCACGCACGGAGGTGAGGCTGAAGGAGGACATGCGTACTTGTCGGCATGCCCGGCGCGGAAATAAAGCGCGACGTGCGACGCGCGGGCCAAAAACTGTGCGGGCCTTGCGCGGATCGTGTAAGTGGCGGTAACTGAAGCGCTGCCAGCGCTCCGGGTTAACCCTGTGTCTGGCGCGCCGGCAGCACCCATCCGACGGACAGCACGTAGCGGCTGCCACCGAGCACGCGCGTCACGCTGTGCTCGCAGGCATCGGGGCGGAACAGTTTGATGCGGCGCGTCGCGAAGATCGGCGTCGCGCAGATGAACTCGCCGCCGGCGGGCGACGCCTTCAGCACGATGTTGAGCCGGTAGTGGCGACGCGCCTGCACCGGGTCGGTGTGCGGCGGGATCTCGGCGCCTTCGGGGTAGCGCAGCAGGTAGCTGTCGAAGCCGAGCGGCCAGCGGGCCGTGAGCAGCAGCATCTTGTCGTAGCCGGTGCCCTGGCGGCCGCGTTGCCAGCGGAAGGCCTGGCGCTTGTAGTTGGCGAAGGAGGCAAACAAGGAGGCGATGAGACCCATCGCCCGGAGCTTACGCGGTCGGGTGCCGTGGAGCAGGGCTCGCGCCGCTTCAGCCGTCAGCCAACGTGGCTTGCGCTCGGCGTTTTCATCAGTTCATCCGAGACAAGGTGGTCCAGCGCCGTCATGATTTCGCAGCAGGCGTCCCAGTCCTTGGCGCCGATTTTCTCTTCGAATTCATTGAGCTTTTTGTCAATGGCACTCGAAAGCGCCGGTGGAAGTTTGGCGCTTACCGCAGTCAGTTTCCTGCGCAGATTTTCTTCTACGTCGAAAAGATGCGACGTCCAACTCAGCCCGAACTTACGTGCCTCAACGGCATTCGAGAACCCGCTGCTATCAATGGTTGCCTTCAGAACCAACAAGGCCTCCAGCACGAGCCCGCGATCGTGGCCCAGGCCGAAATCGGCACCCAATTGGCGGATGACGCCCACGCCGCGCCCACGAGTCTCCCGGTCAACGACCATCAACCAATCGGCGGCCTCGCGGATGAGGTCGATGGGAAGCCCGCGCTCCCGGAGGAGCCCGAGCATGACTGCGTTCGCAAATCTGCGCGATGCGACTCGACCGGCTCGCATCCGCTCTCCAAACAAAGAACTGCTGAAACGAATCGGTTCCCACACCTGAGGGGAGACGGGCACGGAGGTGGAGGTATTTCCCTGAACGTTCATGGATCGACCCACGGAGGGCGTGTAATGCAATCCTCCTGAGTGAACCAGAGGCCCTGTTCGGTTCCTTCTCCCGACAAAGATCGACGATCAGTGCCAGCGCGCCTGCACGGATCGGTGTGCGGCAACCCGCTCCCTTAAAGCCGCCGCGGCCTCGCGCCGTACCCCCGCCTTCGCATCGATCGCCTGCAGCACCCGCCGCAGCGCCCCCACTGCCTCGTCGATCTGCGCCCGCTCGATCACCAGCGGCGGTGCGAGCCGCACCACCGTGTGGTGGGTGTCCTTGGTCAGCACGCCTTCGTCCATCAACCGCTCGCAGACCTCGCGCGCACTCGCGAACGCCGGGTCGATCTGCACGCCGACCAGCAGCCCGCGGCCGCGGATGTCGGTGATCGCCGGGTGCTGCAGCTTGCCGAGCTGGGCCATCAGGTAGTCGCCCTGCTCGTGCGCGCGGCGCGACAACTGCTCGCGCTCCAGCAACTGCAGCGCGGCCAGCCCGACGGCCGCGGCCAGCGGGTTGCCGCCGAAGGTGCTGCCGTGGTCGCCGGGCGTGAACTGCGCCATCACGTCGTCGCGCGCGAGGAAGGCGCTGACCGGCAACAGCCCGCCGCCGAGCGCCTTGCCGAGCACCAGGCCGTCGGGCGGCACGCCGTCGTGCTCGCAGGCCAGCAGCCGGCCGGTGCGGCCGAGGCCGGTCTGCACCTCGTCGCAGATCATCAGCACGTTGTGCTTCGTGCAGATCTCGCGCACCGCCTTCAGGTAGCCGGCCGGCGGCACGATGATGCCGGCCTCGCCCTGGATCGGCTCGACGATGAAGGCCGCGGTGTGCGGCGTGATGGCCGCCTCCAGCGCCTGCGCATCGCCGAACGGCACCGCGCTGAAACCGGGCGCGAACGGGCCGAAGCCGTCGCGGTATTGCGCCTCGGTCGAGAAGCCGACGATGGTCGTCGTGCGGCCGGCGAAGTTGCCTTCGGCGACGAGGATCTGCGCCAGGCCCTCGGGCACGTGCTTGACCTTGTAGGCCCACTTGCGCGCCGCCTTGATCGCCGTTTCCACCGCCTCGGCGCCGCTGTTCATCGGCAGCGCGCGCGCCATGCCGGTCATGCGGCACAGCGTCTCGAGGAAGGGACCGAGCCGGTCGGTGTGGAAGGCCCGGCTCGTGACGGCCAGCGTCTGCGCCTGCTCGGTCAAGGCCTGCACCAGCACCGGGTGGCTGTGGCCGAAGCTGACGGCCGAGTAGGCGGACATCATGTCGAGGTAACGCCGGCCCTGGTCGTCGAAGAGATGAACCCCTTCGCCGCGCGTCAGCACGACCGGCAGCGGGTGGTAGTTGTCGGCGCCATACCGCTGTTCCAGCGCGATCGGTGAGGTCTTCGGTGATGTCATCACTGGGGCCTGGCGGGCTTGCAGCGCGGCGGCGCGGGCGGCGGTGGTCATGTCGACTCCTGGTCTGGATGCATAGCGAACGCTCACAGTCTAGAGATGTCGCAGCGAAATTTGCGTTCCTAAACTTGCATGCAAGGCGTCATGAGTGCACGATTCGTGCATTGAAGAAGGTGAAACGATGAATGCTGGAGCAATTGACGGCCTGGACCGCAAGATTCTGGAAGCCCTGCAGGCCGATGGCCGCGCCAGCAACGTGGAGTTGGCGGCGTTGGTGCACCTGTCGGCACCGCAGTGCTTCCGGCGCGTGCGCGCGCTGGAAGAGCGCGGCGTGATCCGCGGCTACCGCGCGCAGGTCGAGCCGCAGGCGCTAGGGCTGGGCGTGATGGCCTACGTCAGCCTCAACATCGACGGCGGCCAATTCGGCCGCGTGCGCGAGGTCGAGGCCGACATCCGCGCGTTCCCGCAGATCCTCGAATGCCACACGGTCTCGGGCGACAGCGACTACCTGCTGAAGGTCGTCGCGCACGACCTGAAGAGCCTGAGCCAGTTCCTGACCGACCGGCTGATGCAGGTGCCCGGCGTCGATGACGTGCGCTCGATGATCTGCATGGAAGAGGTGAAGGCGCCGTCGCCGTTGCCGGTGGCGATATGAGGCTGCTGGTGCTCGGCGGTGGGGTGTTCCTGGGTGCGGCCGTGGTCGATGCGGCGTGCGCGGCAGGGCATGCGGTGACGGTGTTCAACCGCGGGCGCTCGCGCAGTGCGTGGCCGGCGGGCGTCGAATGCATCGTCGGTGATCGGCAACACGATCTCGGTGCGTTGCGGGGCCGGCGCTTCGATGCAGTGGTCGACACCTGCGGCTACCTGCCAGGGGACGTGCGGCTCAGCGCCGAAGCCTTCGTCGATGCAGGGCAGTACCTGTTCGTCTCGAGCGTGTCGGCGTATGCGTCGCTCGCGCGGCCGGGCGAGGACGAGCGCGCGCCGCTGGCCGCGTTCGACGGCGTACCCCCGGACGATCGAAGCGTCGCGCACTACGGCGCGCAGAAGGCGGCCTGCGAGGCAGCGTTGCGCGCGGTGTGGGGCGGGCGGGCGCTGGTGGTGCGGCCCGGGCTGATCGTCGGGCCGGGTGACCCGACCGGCCGCTTCAGCCATTGGCTGTGGCGCGCGGCGGCCGGCGGCACGATGCTGGTGCCCGATTCGCCATCGCCGCTGCAGGTGATCGACGTGCGCGATCTCGCCGGGTGGATGGTGACGCTGCTGGAGGATGGCGGGAGCGGTGACTTCAACGCGACCGGGCCGGTCGAGGGGCCGCTGACCTGGCCGCGGCTGATCGACGCCTGCCTCGCCGCGGCCGCGCGTGCAGGCCATGCGCCGGCGACGCCACGGGTCGTCAGCGAGGCCTTCCTGCAAGCTGAAGGCGTGCGCCTGTGGACCGAGCTGCCGCTGTGGATCCCGGCGAGCGAGGCGGATTCGCAAGGCTTCCTCGCGGTCAGCGTGGCGCGAGCGCAGGCGGCCGGGCTGCGCACACGGCCACTGCACGAGACGGCCGCCGACATCCTCGCTGAGCCGATCCCAGCGCCCGACGATGCGCGTCGGCAGGGCAAGCTGACGCCGCAGCGAGAACAGGAATTGCTGGCACGATGGGCGAAGCTCGCACCCCCACCTCCATGACCTCACCACCCACCTTGCGCTGGGGCCTGATCGGCGCGGCCCGCATCGCTGCGTCGGCGCTGATCCCGGCCTTCCGCAGCACCGGCAGCCCGATCGTCGCGCTCGGCTGCAGCGATCCCGCCCGCGGCGCGGCCTTCGCCGCCACCCACGAGATCCCGCTCGCGACCAGCTACACCGCACTGCTCGCGCGCGACGACATCGACGCGGTCTACATCGCGCTGCCCAACCATGCCCACCTGCCGCTGACGCTCGCGGCGCTGGCGGCCGGCAAGCACGTGCTGTGCGAGAAGCCGCTTGCGCTCAGCGCCGGCGAAGCGCGGCAGATGAAGGCCGCCGCGGCCTCCGCCGGGCGGCTCGTGATGGAGGCCTTCATGCACCGCTTCCACCCGCAGCTCGCCCGCGCACAGGCGCTCGTGCAAGGCGACGCCTGGGGCCCGCTGAAGTGGATGCGCAGCCACTTCACCTACACGCTGCACGACCCGGCCGACGTGCGCTGGAGCCGCCGCATGGGCGGCGGCGCGCTGTACGACCTGGGCTGTTATCCGCTCAGCGTGATGCGCTGGCTGGCCGGCGTCGAGCCGGTGGTGCTCGGCGTCACGGCCGGGCTGACCCCGCCCGATGCCGAAGGCGGCCGCGTCGACCACGCCGCCCACGCGATGCTGCGCTTCGACACGGTGCACGGCGACGTCACCGGCCATTTCGATTGCGCGTTCTCGCTGCCGCCGCACACGCAGTTCGAGGCCTTGCTGCGCGACGGCATCCTGCGGCTGGAGACGCCGTTCGGCTGGAAGGACGTCGAGGCGGTGCTGCGCATCGGCGAGCACGTCGAGCGCTTCGCGCCGTGCGACCCGTATGCGCTGATGGTGCGGCACTTCGAGGCCGCGGCGCTCGGGCACGAGGCGCCGCGCATCACGCTCGACGATTCGATCGCGCAGGCCGTTGCGATGGACGCGCTGCTGGCCGGCGCGCATGCGGCGGCCAACCCCTGAGGTTCGCCGAGCCGCTCATTCGAAATCGAGGAACACCGTCTCGCCTTCGCCCTGCAGGTGGATGTCCCAGCGGTAGCTGCCGTCGGCCTGGCGTTGTGCGATCAGCGTGTCGCGGCGCGCCGCCGGCACCTGCACCAGCAGCTCCGAGTTCGCGAGCCCCGGCGCATCGGCCAGGAACACCGCGCAGAACTGGTGCTTCAACAGCCCGCGTGCGAACAGCGTGATCCAGGCCACCGGCTCGCCCGGTGCGGCCTGCGGCGACGCGCCCAGTTCGATGCGGAACTCGCCGCGCTCGCCGGTCGCGCAACGGCGAAAGCCGGGCATCGGGCGCTCGTGCTCGCCGGCCGCCGCGACCGGTGACCAGGCCTCGACCCAGCCATCGCTCACCGGCTGGCCCTGCCCGTCGAACAGCACGCCGCCGATCGTGATCCAGGTCGTGGCCGTGGCCCCCTGCTGCGACAGCTCGGCGGCCCAGCGCCAGCCCTCATGCGGGAACGGGCCGATGGTCTGCGAAGACGTGATGAGAGCCGGAGTGATGCGGTTCGTCATGGCGCGGGTGCTCACAGGGCCATCGGCGTCGCGTGGCGGCCGCGCAGCACGATGTCGAAGTCGTAGCCGAGGGCGTTGCCGCCGTCGGTGTGATCCATGTTCAGGTGCGCGGCCAGACGAGTGCGCGCCGCCTCGTCCGGGATGCTCTGGAAGATCGGATCGAACGCGAACAGCGGGTCGCCCGCGAAATACATCTGCGTCACCAGCCGCTGCGCCAGCACGTTGCCGAACAGCGAGAAGTGGATGTGCGCCGGCCGCCAGGCCTTGTCGTGGTTGCCCCAGGGGTACGGCCCCGGCTTGATGGTCACGAAGCGGTAGCGGCCGTCGTCGTCGGTGAACATCTTGCCGACGCCGTGGAAGTTCGGGTCGAGCGGCGCATCGTGCTGGTCCTTCTTGTGCCAGTAGCGGCCGGCCGCATTGCACTGCCACACCTCGAGCAGCGAGCGCCGCACCGGGCGGCCGTCTTCGTCGACCACGCGGCCGCTGACGATGATCTTCTCGCCGAGCGGCGCGCTGCTGCCGTGCGACGTCAGGTCGAGGTCCTTCGGGCCGATCAGCACCGGCGAGAAACGCACTCCATCGCTCGCCGGAACGGGCGCTTTCACCCGCAGCGGCGGCAGCGTCGGCCCGCGGCCAAGGGTGGATCGGTACGGGGGATGGATCAGGCTCGGGTACACGCCCGGCGCCACCTCGTCGAACTGCATCGCTGTCTCCTCGATCCGCTTCCTTGATCCGCCAATCGCCCACGCGTGGGCGCAGCGGCTGCAACGCGCGAAAGGTAGGCTACATTGAATCGCACCACAAGGGGCTGCGCGCCGATCGCGTCGACACAGCGCCCACGGTGGGCGATTGGCGCACATCGCAGAAGCAGTCCAGGAGTGGCAGTTGATGAACGCTCGCGAACCGCAGCTTCCCGACGACGGCCAGGCCGCCGACCCCGCGGCCCCCGTCGCCCCCAACAAGCGCGACCTGATCGCCGGCCTCGAAAAGGGCCTCGCGGTGATCGAGGCCTTCGACCAGGACCGTCCCCGGCTCACGATCAGCGAGGTGGCCGCCCGCTGCAGCCTGACCCGCGCCGCCGCGCGCCGCTACCTGATCACGCTGGAATACCTTGGCTACGTCAACAGCGACCGCAAGATGTACGCACTGACGCCGAAGGTGCTGCGCATGGGCCAGAGCTACATGCACTCGGCGCGGCTGCCGCGCATCGTGCAGCCGGAGTTGCACAAGCTGGCCTATGCGCTGAAGGAAGCCTCGTCGGCCGGCGTGCTCGACGGCAACGACGTGATCTGCATCGCCGCCACCAGTGCCGGCCGCGTCGTGTCGTCCACCTTGCAGCCCGGCACGCGCGTGCCGGCGTACTGCACCGCCAACGGCCGCGTGCTGCTGAGCGCGCTGCCGCAGGCCGAGGTCGACACCTGGATCGCGCGCCAGACGCTGGAGCCGCTGACGCCCAACACCGTGACGCTGCCGGAGCGGCTGCGGCTCGAGATCGCCCGCACCCGTTCGCAGGGCTATGCGACGGTTGACCAGGAGCTGGAGCTCGGGCTGCGGACGATCTCGGTGCCGCTGAAGAACCACCGCGGCGAGGTGCTGGCGGCGATGAACGTCAGCGTGCACGCGGCGCGCGTCACGATGGACCAGCTGGTCGAAGGCTCGCTGCCGGCCCTGCTGCACGCCCAGGCCAGCCTGCGCACGGTGCTGTGACGCCATGAGGGTCCAGGTCGCGATCATCGGGGGCGGGCCGGCGGGCCTGCTGCTCGGCCAGCGGCTGCACCAGGCCGGCATCGCCGCGGTGATCCTCGAGCAGCGCAGCGCCGCCTACGTGCTGGGCCGCATCCGCGCCGGCGTGCTCGAGCAGGGCACGGTCGACCTGATGGACCAGCTCGGCGTCGGCCAGCGCATGCATGCGCAGGGGCTGGTGCATGGCGGCTTCGATCTGGGCTTCCGCAACACCCGCCAGCGCATCGACCTGCACCGCCTGACGCACGGCCGGCAGGTGATGGTGTACGGCCAGACCGAGCTGACGCGCGACCTGATGGACGCCCGCAGCGCCTGCGGTGCCGTCACCGAGTACGAGGCCGAGGACGTGCAATTGCACGATTTCGACGGCGCAGCGCCGCGCGTCACGTGGCGCCGGCAAGGCGTCGCGCACGAGCTGCATTGCGACTTCATCGCCGGCTGCGACGGCTTTCATGGCGTGAGCCGCGCCAGCGTGCCGCCGACCGCGCTGAAGGTGTTCGAGCGCAGCTACCCGTTCGGCTGGCTCGGCGTGCTGTCGGAAACGCCGCCGGTCTCGCACGAGCTGATCTATTCGAACCACGAGCGCGGCTTCGCGCTGTGCAGCATGCGGTCGCTGACGCGCAGCCGCTACTACATCCAGTGCCCGGTGAACGACACGCTGGCGCAATGGAGCGACCAGGCCTTCTGGGACGAGCTACGCCGCCGGCTCGACCCGGAATCGGCCGAGCGCATGGTGACCGGCCCGTCGATCGAGAAGAGCATCGCGCCGCTGCGCAGCTTCGTCGCCGAGCCGATGCGCTTCGGCCGGCTGTTCCTCGCTGGCGATGCGGCGCACATCGTGCCGCCGACCGGCGCAAAGGGGCTGAACCTCGCGGCGTCCGATGTGCAGTACCTGTCGCAGGCGCTGATCGAGCACTACCAGCAGCACAGCGATGCCGGCATCGACCACTACTCCGAACGCTGCCTGCGCCGCGTGTGGAACGCGGTGCGCTTCTCATGGTGGTTCACGTCGTTGATGCACCGCTTTCCGGACGGTGGGGAGTTCGGGCAGAAGGTGCAGGAGGCGGAGATCGGGTACCTGCTGCAGTCCGAGGCGGCCGCCACTGTGCTGGCCGAGAACTACGTCGGCCTGCCGCTCGACCACTGACCGGCGCGTCAGCGGACCGGGATGTGGATGTCGGTGATCAGCGCTTCGGCCGGCACCCTGCTCGCATCGTTCACGTAGCCCTCGAACGGCGCGGCATCGCGCAACTCGAGACCGGACGACGGCACCCAGTCGCGGTAGATCGCGCGCCAGGTCTGCCACAGCGTGTCGTACGGCCCGGTGTGGCGGAACACCGCCCAGCGGCCGGCGGGGATCGCCTGGCAGTCGATGCGGTCCACGGTCGAGAGGTCGGGCACCGGGCCGCTGAATGCGATGGCCGCGATGAAGCGCGCATCGGGGTCGTCGAAGCCCTGGACCTCGTCGGGGCAGATCGCGAGGCACGCGGTCTGCCGCTCGCCGAGGCCGAGCGCCTGCACCGCCGGCAGCAGGCGGCCGAAGGCACGCTGCGCGGCGGCGCTCATGTCGTTGTCGATCGCGCCGCGCTCGGTGGCGCACAGCACCTGGCGTTCGGGCAGGTCGCGGAAGGTCGGTTCAAGCATGGTCTTTCTCCGGGAGGGTCGGTGGGATGCCACCACCGGCAGCGCCAGGCGCGGGTCCACCAGCGCCGTGCGCACGGCGCTCGGCGACAGGCCGAACTCGCGCCGCAGCGCGCGAGCGAAGCTCGTGCCGCCGTCGAAGCCGCAGTCGAGCGCGATCTGCCCGACCGGCTCGCTGCCGCCGCGCAGCGCCTCGACGGCGGCAGCGAGGCGCATGCGCAGCACGTACTGCGCCGGCGTCATGCCGGTCATCGCGGAGAACACGCGGTGGAAGTGAAAGCGCGACATCGCGGCGATGTCGGCCAGCGTGCCGCCCTCCAGGTCTGAAGCCAGGTGGGCATGCACATGGGCGACGACGCGGTTGATGCGGCGGCGGTAGGAGAGTTCGGACTGGGGGCGCATGGACGAAGGTGATGGGCCGCGCCACTGTAGGCGGCCGGCCGCCACGGCGCGCCACCGGGATTGCTCAGTTCAGCGCTGCGACACCGCGAGCCAGCGCTCAAGCTGCTGCGGCTCCGCCAGCAGCGCCGCGCTGTCGCCGCGGTGCACGATGCTGCCGCGATCCAGCACGATCGCCTGCTGCGTGATCGGCAGGATCATCCGCGGGTTCTGCTCGACGATGATCGCCGACAGCCCCTCATCACGCACGACGCGGGCGATCGAGCGCAACAGCTCGTCGACGATGATCGGCGCGAGCCCTTCGAGCGGCTCGTCGAGCAGCAGCAGCTTCGGGTTCAGCACCAGCGCGCGCGCCACCGCCAGCATCTGCTGCTCGCCGCCCGACAGCTGGTGGCCGAGGTTGGCGCGCCGCTCGGCCAGACGCGGGAACATCTCGTAGGCGCGCGCCGGCGTCCACGGCCCGGGCCGCGCGACCGCGCTCAGGTTCTCGTCGACCGTCAGCGACTTGAAGATGTTGCGCTCCTGCGGCACCCAGCCGATGCCGGCCGCGGCGCGGCGGTAGGGCGGTGTCGCGCTGATGTCCTGCCCGGCGAGCACGATGCGGCCGGCGTGCCGCCGCGTCACACCGACCAGCGTGTTCAGCAGCGTGGTCTTGCCGGTGCCGTTGCGGCCCAGCAGCGCAAGCGATCGGCCGGCGTCGAGCGCGAAGTCGACGCCCTGCACCACCACCGCCTCGCCATAGCCGGCGCGCAGGCCTTCGACGCGCAGCAGCTCAGCCATCGACAGCGTCTCCATGGCCGAGGTACACCGCCTTGACCCGCGGGTCGTTCGAGATGCTCTGCACGTCGCCCTCGGCGAACAGCGCACCGCTGACCAGCACCGAGACCCGGCGCGCGAAGTTGAAGACCAGGTCCATGTCGTGCTCGATCAGCAGGATGGAGACGTCGGCCGGCAGCGCATTGATGGTGTCGAAGATCTCCTGCCGCTCGCCCTCGGGCACGCCGGCCACCGGCTCGTCGAGCAGCAGCACGCGCGGCTTGCAGGCCAGCGCGGTCGCGATCTCCAGCAGCCGGCGCTTGCCGTAGGGCAGCACCGAAACCTGGCGGTCCATCACGTCGTCGAGCCGGAACTGCTTCAGCAGCGCCTCGCAGGCCTCGGCCACGCCGTCCGCCCGGCCGAGCGGCTGCCACCAGCGCGATGAAGCCCCGCGTTGGGCCGACACCGCCAGCGCGAGCGACTGCAGCGGCGTCAACTCGCTCCACAGCTGGTTGATCTGGAAGGTGCGCACCAGGCCGCGACGCACACGCTGGTGCGGCGCGAGGCGGGTGATGTCCTGCCCGTCGAGCAGGATCGTGCCGGCGCTCGGTGCGAGCACGCCGGTCAGCAGGTTGATCAGCGTCGTCTTGCCGGCGCCGTTCGGGCCGATCAGCGCGTGGCGCGCGCCGGTCTCGATCACCAGCGACACATCCTGCGTCGCGGCGAGGCCGCCGAAGCGCTTGACGAGGCCGCGGGTTTCCAGCGCGACACTCATGCCTTCGGCCTCCACCAGGTCCACGGGCGGATGAAGCGGTCGCGGCCGACCAGCATCAGCACCACCAGGAACAGCCCGAGCCAGAACAGCCAGTACTGCGGCGTCCACGCCGAGACCAGGTCGTGCAGCAGCTTGAACGCGATCGCGCCGAAGATGCCGCCGTACAGGTAACCGGTGCCGCCGATCACCAGCACCAGCAGCACGTCGGCGCTGCGGTGGAAATCGAGCACGTCGAGCGACGCGAAGCCGCTGGTCTGCGCGAGCAGCGCGCCGGCCGCACCGGCGAGTGCCGCCGCAAAGGTGTAGACCGCCACGAGGCGCGCATTCACCGACAGGCCGATGCTGCTGGCGCGCAGCCGGTTGTCGCGCAAGGCCTTCAGCGAGACGCCGAACGGCGAGTGCACGACGCGCCGCGCGAGCAGCAGCGCGATCACCAGCACCGTGAGGCTGTAGGCGTAGGCGGTGCGGCCGTACAAATCGAATTCGAAGCGCCCGAGCAGCGGCCCCATCACGACGCCCTGCAGACCGTCGGTGCCACCGGTCAGCCCATCCAGCTTGTTCGCGAGCTCGTACAGCACCGATGCGACGCCGAGCGTCACCATCAGCCGCGTCAGGTCGGAACCGCGCAGGATCAGCAGGCTGCTGACGGCCCCGAGCAGCGCCGACGCGACGATCGCCACCGCCAGGCCCACCAGCGGGTCCGGCATCACATGCTTCGCGAACAACGCCGCGGCGTAGGCGCCGAAGCCGAAGAACGCCGCATGGCCCAGCGACACGATGCCGGCATAGCCCAGCACCAGGTCGAGCGACATCGCGAACAGCCCGAGGATCGCGATCTCGTTGAGCAGCAGCGCATGCTGGCCGGCGAACACGCACGAGCCCAGCGCGACCAGCCCGAGCGCGAACTCCCACCAGCGCCAGGCCGAAGCGGCGTGCAACGAATCGCGTACGTTCATCGGGTGGCGCCCCGCCCGAACAGGCCTTGCGGGCGCAGCGTGAGGATCACGATCATCAGCGTGTAGACGATGAAGGCGCCGAGCTTGGGCACGTAGTACTTGCCGAACACGTCGGCGATGCCGAGCAGCAGCGCGGCCAGCAGCGGGCCGGTGATGGTCGTCGTGCCGCCGACCGAGACGACGATCAGGAAATAGATCATGAACTTCAGCGGGAAGCTCGGGTCCAGCCCCAGCACCTCGGCGCCGAGCGCGCCACCGAGCCCGGCCAGCCCCGAGCCGACCGCGAAGGTCAGCAGGAACACCTGGCTGGTGTTGATGCCCAGGCCCTGCGCGACGCGTGCGTCGTCGACCGCGGCGCGCAGCCGGCTGCCGAAGCGGGTGCGCGTCAGCACCGCCTGCAGCGCGATCGTCAGCACGCCGCACAGCACGATGATGAACAGGCGGTACTTGCCGATGCCGACCGCAGCGAAGTCGAAGCGGCCCTGCAGCCAGGACGGCACCTGGATCATCTGCTGCTGCGAGCCGATCAACCAGTCGACCGCGGTGACCGCCATGAAGACCAGTCCGATCGAGAACAGCACCTGGTCGAGGTGCGGCTTCGCGTACATCGGCCGGTACAGCGTGCGCTCGAGCAGCGCGCCGGCCAGCGCGGTGAGGACGAAGGCCGCCGGCAGCGTCGCGAGGAAGGGCACGCCGAGCCGGTTCATCAGCAGCACGGTGACGTAGCCGCCGGCCATCGCGAACGCGCCATGCGCCAGGTTGACGAAGTTCATCAGCCCGAGCGTGACCGCCAGCCCGACGGCCAGCACGAAGAGCAGCATCCCGTAGGCGATGCCGTCGAACAGCAGCGTCAGCATGCCTACTTCGTCTTGTTCGGATCCTTCACGGCCTTCTGCACCTCGAACTCCTCGTTGAAGAGCTGGCCGTTGACGCGGGCGACGCGGCGGATGTAGACGTCCTGCACGATGTCGCGCGTCTGCGCGTCGATCAGCACCGGCCCGCGCGGGCTCTCGAACACCTGGCCCTTCATGGCAGCCAGCAGCGCATCGCCGCCGCCCGCGCCCTTGGTGGCTTCTAGCGCCTTCGTGATCACGCGCATGCCGTCGTAGCCGGCCACCGCCATGAAGTTCGGGCGGAACTTGTTGGCCGCCTGGAAGGCCTCGACGAACTTCTTGTTGAGCGCCGACGGGTGCGACGCGGAGTAGTGGTGCGAGCTGACGATGTTGAGCGCGACGTCGCCCATGTCGTTGAGCTGGTCGTCATCGGTCACGTCGCCGGTGCAGATCAGGCGGATGCCCGATTTGTCGAGGCCGCGCTCGGCGAACTGCTTCATGAACGCCGCGCCCTGGCCGGACGGCAGGAACACGAACACCGCATCGGGGTTGGCGTCGCGCACCTTCTGCAGGAAGGGCGCGAAATCGGGGTTGCGCAGCGGCGAGCGGATCTCGGCGACGATCTCGCCGCCGTTCAGCTTGAAGCGGTCCTTGAAGGTCTTCTCGGCGTCGATGCCCGGCGCGTAGTCGGCCACCATCGTCACGGCGCGCTTGATCTGGTTCTTGCTCGCCCATTCGGCGATGCCCAGCGTGACCTGCGGCAGCGTGAAGCTGGTGCGCACGATGTAGGGCGACTGCTCGGTGACGATCGACGTGGCCGCGGCCGTCACGACCATCGGCGTCTTGCTCTGCGTGGCGATCGGTGCGGTGGCCAGCGCCAGCGGCGTCAACCCGAAACCGGCCAGCACGTCGACCTTGTCGCTGACCACCAGCTCCTGCGCGATGCGGCGGGTCGCGTCGGCCACGCCGCCATCGTCCTTGATGATCAGCTCGATCTTGCGGCCCGCCACCGTCGCGCCGTTCTGCGCCAGGTACAGCTTCGCGGCCGCCTCGATCTGCCGGCCGGTGGAGGCCGACTGCCCCGTCATCGGGAGGATGAAGCCGATCTTGAACGGCTTGGCCTGGGCCACGGCGGCCGACGAGAAAGCCAGGGGCAGGCTCGAGGCCAGCCCCGCCGCAGCGAGATGCCGCAGGGCGGTGCGCTTGTGCATGCGTTTGTCTCCGTTGGGAAGGCGGTGGATGATGCAGCGAATCCGGGGCCGGATGCTAGCATCAAGGTTCGCATACAGCACCCGTGTTCTATATAAGAACATTGCAGCAGAAACAGGGGCGTCGCGCATCGCGGTGAACCCTCACAGGAGACGTCCATGACCTCGCGTGCCAGTGCTCCGTTTCGTGCCGATCACGTCGGCAGCTTCCTGCGGCCGAAGTATTTGCTGGAGGCCCGCGAGCGCTTCCGGCTGAAGGAGATCAACGCGGCCGAGCTGCGCGCGGTGGAGGACCGGGCGATCACCGAGGTCGTCCGCTTCCAGGAAGACGTGGGGCTGCAGAGCATCACCGACGGCGAGTTCCGGCGCACCTACTTCCACATCGATTTCCTGGAGCAGCTCGGCGGCGTGAAGACCGACATCCCGATGCTGGTGAAGAAGCCCGACGGCAGCGAGGAGCTCGCCCCGCCGGTGATGCGCGTGATCGACAAGGTTCGCCACGTGAAGGACATCCAGCGCGCCGACTTCGAGTACCTGAAGTCGCAGACGCGGCGCACGCCGAAGGTGACGATCCCGTCGCCGACGATGCTGCACTTCCGCGGCGGGCGCGCCGGCATCAGCCGCGAGCACTACCCCGACCTGGAGCCGTTCTACCAGGACGTTGCGAACGCCTATGGCGACGAGCTGCGCTCGCTGGCCGCCGCCGGCGCGACCTACGTGCAGATGGACGACACCAACCTCGCCTACCTGTGCGACGACAAGATGCGCGAGGCGGCCCGCCAGCGCGGCGACGACCCCGACGAGCTGCCGCACCGCTACGCCGGCTTCATCAACCGCGTGGTGGCTCAGAAGCCGCCCGGCATGACGCTCGCGGTGCACCTGTGCCGCGGCAACTTCAAGAGCACCTGGGCCGCGCAGGGCGGCTACGAGCCGGTGGCGCAGGCGCTGCTGTCGGAGATGGACGTCGACGCCTACTTCCTCGAGTACGACGATGCGCGCAGCGGCGATTTCAAGCCGCTGCGCTTCCTGCCGAAGGGCAAGACGGTGGTGCTGGGGCTGGTGACGACCAAGCTCGGCGAGCTGGAGTCGAAAGACGAGCTGAAGCGCCGCATCGACGAGGCCGCGAAGTACGTGCCACTCGAGCAGCTGTGCCTGTCGCCGCAGTGCGGCTTCAGCAGCACGGTGCACGGCAATGACATCGCGGTGGAGGCGCAGCGGGCGAAGCTGCGGCTGGTGGTGGAGACGGCGCGGGAGGTGTGGGGCTGAAGCGACACGCGATACCGCACAATGCCGCCCCGGGAGGGAGCCGCACGACTGCGGCCACGACATGCCATGAGGCTTTTCACCGCTGCCTGCGCACTGCTGCTGGCCGTCTTTGCACACGCGGCACCGGTTGCCGACGCCCCGCTTGCCACCGATCCGCTGATCCTCAAGCTGACCAACCCGCGCGGCTTCTACGACATGAAGCTCTCACCGGACGGCAAGCATCTCGTCGCGCTGGGGTACACGAGCGGCAACAACGCGGTGTTCGTGATCGACACCGGGACGCTCGCGGCCCGCAAGATCGACGAATCGAATGTCGAGGTCCGGCCCAGGCACATCATCCGGCGCGTCTTCTGGATCAACAATGAATTGCTGGCCATCGACTACAGCCACGAAGACACATGGTCTGTCGACCTCGACGGCAAGCGTGTCACGGCGCTCGGGGACTGGTTCATCGGCCGCGCCCAGGATGTCGACGACTTGCACAACGTGGTGTTGATGCAAAAGGGCGACGGCGTCTACAGCTACGCCCGTGTCGATGCGCTGACCGGCAAGTCGATTCCGGACGATCACGGCGTGAACGGCTACCGGCTGGAGAACCTCTTTGATGAACAGGGCGTGCTGCGCTTCGTCGCCACGCTGGACCGGTCGTTCTGGTCCGACAACACGCGGGTCATCTATTGGTATCGCAGCGACGGCAACGCCGCCTTTCGCCGGATCGCCGACTTCGGGTTCACCGAGGAGCGCTGGGAGCCGATCGCCTTCGGCCACAAAGCGGACACGTTGATCGTGTTCTCGCGCGAGGGACGTGACACCTGGGCGCTGTTCAGCCACGACGTGACCACCGGCCGTCATCTCGAGATGCTGGCGGGAGCCGACACGCAGGACCTCGCCTCGGTCCAGCATCGAGACACGGAAGAGGGCAACCATGATCTGGTTCGCGTCACGACCTCCGGTCTGAAGCCGACGCAAGTCTGGCTGGACGCGCGCATGGTCGGCCTGCAGAAGGCCGTCGATGCCGCGATGCCGGGGCACGTCAATCACATCGTGAACGGCAGGCCGACAGGCAAGCTGCTGATCCTGTCGTTCGCGGACACCGATCCGGGCCGCTGGATGTTGCTCGACACGCAGGACATGACGCTGCGTGAGATCGCAAAGGTCCGCACGGAAGTCGATCCGTCGACGATGCGGCCGATGGAAACGCTGCGTTACCCGACGCCCGACGGCCTGAGCATTCCGGCGTATTTCACCCGGCCAACCGGTGCTGGTGCAGCGTCGCTGCCGCCACTGGTCGTGCTGATCCATGGAGGCCCGATCGCGCGCGATCGCTGGGGATGGGACGAAGAGGTGCAAGCGCTGGCCCAACGGGGCTACGCCGTCTTCCAACCCCAGTTCCGCGGCTCGTACGGCTTCGGCCGGAAATTCGAGGAGGCCGGCTACCACCAATGGGGCCTGAGCATGCAGGACGACGTCACCAACGGGGTTCGCTATTTGATCGACCAGAAACTCGTCGACCCGCAGCGCATTTGCATCTACGGCGCGTCCTATGGAGGCTATGCCGCACTTTGGGGTTTGATCAAGACACCTGAACTGTTCCGCTGCGGCGTCAGTGTGGCCGGCGTGACCGACATCAGCTTGTACGTCAAGGATGCCGACTTCCGCAAGGACAAGGACACGATGAAAGCGGTGCGGCTGTACATCGGCGACCCGTCCACCCAGCAGCAGGCGCTTGATGCGGTCTCGCCGTTGAAACACGCCGACCTCGTGCGCGCGCCGGTACTGCTGATCCACGGTGAGCGCGACGGCCGCGTGCCGATCGAGCACGCCGAGAAGATGCGCGACGCGCTGAAGGCTGCCGGCAAGCCGGTCGAGTGGATGGCCATCAAGAACGCGGGCCATGGCTTCGAACTGGACGACCGGCGCCGCCTCTACGAGACCTTGCTTGCCTTCCTGGACAAGCACATCGGGAAACCGGCGGCAGCGGCAGCCGCAGCCTCCGCTCCCTGACGGTCCGGGATCCGGCCGGCGGTCAGCGCTTGCGCGCGAGCGTGACGCCATCGCCGATCGGCAGCAGCGACACATCGACCCGCTCGTCGCGGTGCAGCTTGTCGTTGAGCGCCTGCAGCGCCGCGGTGTCGGTGCCGGCCGCGGCCTGGTGCGCCACCTCGCCGCCCCACAGCACGTTGTCGATCGCGATCAGCCCGCCCGGGCGCAGCAGCTGCAGGCAGCGCTCCAGGTAGCCGTCGTAGCCGCGCTTGTCGGCGTCGATGAACGCGAAGTCGTACTGCCCGGCCTCGCCCGCCGCGAGCCGCGCATCCAGCGTCTGCAATGCTGGTGCGATCTGCAGGTCGATCTTGTGCGCCACGCCCGCCTGCTGCCAGAACGGCCGGCCGACACGGGTGTACTCGTCGCTGATGTCGCAGGCGAGCAGCCGGCCGTCGTCGGGCAGCGCCAAGGCCACCGTCAGCGCGCTGTAGCCGGTGAACACGCCGATCTCGATCGCGCGGCGCGCGCCGATCAGGCGCACCAGCAGCGACATGAACTGCCCCTGCTCGGGCGAGATCTGCATCGACGCGTGCGGGTGGCGCCGCGTCGCGTCGCGCAGCGCGGTCTGCGCCGGGTGCTCGCGCACCGAATGGGCGATGACGTAGTCGAGCAGGTGGTCGTCGAGCGGCAAGGTTCGGTTTGACATGGCAGTTCCTTTCAGTCGCCGAGGTTCTCGTGGTGCGCGATCGCGCCGCGCTTCCAGTACGCGGCCGCGCGGATCGCGTGGCGGTCGTGGCCCTTCTCGTCGACCAGCACGCGGCGCAGCGCCGCCATCGTCGCGGCCTCGCCGGCGCACCAGGCGTAGCCCTCGCCGGGCGGCAGCGTGAGTGCGCGCGCCGCGGCGAGCAGCGCGTCATCGCTGTCGACATGCTGTACCTGCAGCTCGGCGGCGCTCGCGAGCGGCCGGCGGTCTGCTTCATCGAGCTGCAACAGCACGATCGCGCGCGTGCCGGCCGGCAATTCCTCCAGCCGGCGCTCGATCGCCGGCAGCGCACTCGCGTCACCGACCAGCAGGTGCCAGTCGTAGTCGAGCGGGATGATGAAGGAGCCGCGCGGGCCGGCCACCGTCAGCGCGTCGCCGGGCTTCGCACGCGCAGCCCAGTCGGACGCCGGGCCGTCGTCATGCAATGCGAAGTCCAGCGTCAGCTCGCCCGCAACTGCATCGTGGCGGCGCGGCGTGTAGTCGCGGCGCACCGGTTCGCCATCGCCGGTGTCGATGAAGAGCTTCACATGGTCGTCGAACGACGCGCTGACGAATCCCGCCATCGGCTCGCCGGCCACCACGATGCGCCGGAAGCCGGGGCTGATGGCCTCGACGCGCACGATGCGCAGCTCGCGCCTCTTGATCTCATGCTGGACGCGCTGCACGCGCCGGGTGGATGTTTCTGCCGTCATGGGAGCCGCTTCCGAAATGGTTGACAATATCCCCCATCATGGGCAAACAAGATGACAATGTCAACCATCAGGGCAAAGCCCGCGTGGAAGACGACGTGCTGGAGCTGATCCACACGGTGATGCACCAATACCGCGGCCAGCAGTACCAGGTGCTGCGCGACGGGCCGCACGACATCACGCACATGGAGAGCAAGGTGCTCGGCTACTTCGGCCGCCACCCCGGCACGACGCAGAGCGACCTGGCGCAGCACAGCGGGCGCGACAAGGCGCAGCTGGCCCGGCTGATCAAGGGCCTGCGCGAGCGCGGCCTGCTCGATGCGCGGGCCGACGCGGCCGACCGGCGCAGCGTCGCGCTGTCGCTGACGGCGGACGGCCAGGCGGTGCTGCGCACGCTGCAGCAGCAGGCGCGCAAGCTGACGGCGCGCGCGGTGTCGGGGTTCAGCGCGGCCGAGCAGCGGCAGTTGCAGGCGCTGCTGCAGCGGGTGACGGACAACCTGGACGCGCCCGACTGAGCGCGGCAAGCGCGGTATCGGAACACGCTCCCGACAGTGCCGGCCCGCGGCACTTCGTGCACGCAGCGGCACCAGGCATCACGGCACATCGCTACCATCGCCCCCACATCCCGGAGGAGCCATGGACCTGCACGATGAACCCCCCGCGCTCTCGCAGCGCCTGCCGCAGGGCATCGCCGTGCTGGCCGCGGCGCTCGGCGGGCTGGGGCTGATCTTCTGGGTCGCCGCCAACTGGGACGAGCTGGGCCGCACCGGCCGCTTCGCCTTGCTGCAGGCCTGCGTGGTCGTGATGTGCGCCGGCGCGCTGTGGCGGCCCACGCTGCGAGCGCCGCTGGGGCTGCTGGCGCTGCTCGCGATCGGCGGCCTGTTCGCCTTCTTCGGCCAGACCTACCAGACCGGCGCCGACGCCTGGCAGCTGTTCGCGCTGTGGGCCGCGCTCGCGCTGCCGCTGTGCCTGGGCGCCCGCAGCGACGTGCTGTGGGCCCCGTTCGCGCTGGTCGCGATGAGCGGCATCTCGCTGTGGATCGTCGCGCACACCGGCCACCGCTGGCGCATCGAGCCGCAGGACCTGCCCGCGCACCTGATCGGCTGGAGCGCGGCGATCGCGCTGGTGGCCGCGCTGCACCCGGCGTGGCAGCGCTTCACCGGCGGCGGTGAATGGGGCGAGCGCACCGCGGTGACGATGGCGGTCGCGATGATCTGCGTGAGCGGTGCCAGCGCGGTGTTCGGCGACCGCAGCGGCGCGCACTACGCGCTCGCGCTCGCGGTGCTGGGCGTCGCGGCGGTGGTGTTGTCCAACCAGCGCCTGTTCGACATCTACGGGCTCAGCGCGGTGGCCCTCGGGCTGAACGCGCTGCTCGTCGCCGGGCTCACGCACTGGCTGTTCGACCGCCGCAGCCCGTTCGACGAGATCAGCCGGATGCTGGTGCTGGGCCTGTCCGCTGCCGGGCTGCTGGCCGCCAGCGTGTCGGGCGTGATGCGCCTCGCACGCCGCCACGCCCGCACCGGCACCCCCAGCGGAGCCGTCGCATGAACGATTCCCTCACGATCTCTTCCGAGACCCGCCCGTGGCCGGTCGTGCTGCTGACCGGGCTGGGCGCCTGGCTCGCTGCCGTGCCGCTGATCATCGTCGTCGGCATGCTGTTCGGCGACTTCGTCACGCGCGGCGCGGGCCCCTACCTGATCGGGCTGCTGGTGCTGGCCGGTTCGCTGGTGGTGCTGCATTCGCGGCAGATCCCGCTGTTCGTCGAGCAACTCGCGGTGCCGGGGTTGATCGTCGGCGGCGGCGCGCTCGCCTTCGGGCTGTTCCGCGATCTACCGACCGCCCTCGCCTTCGCGGCGCTCGGCGCGGTTGCGCTCGCCGCCGCGGTGCTGGTGCATGCCGACTGGCTGCGCGCGCTGCTCGGCGCGCTGGCGGCGGTGATGCTGGCGCTCGCGCTGGCGATCGACCCGTGGCGCGGCTCGCATGCGACGCGCCTCGGCGTGTTCTGGCTCGCGTGGCACGGATGCGCGGCGGCCTGGCTGGCGGCTCACGTGATGGTGCGCCGCATCCCGCAGGAGCACGCCGCCATCGTCGAACCGGTCAGCGCCGGCTGGCTGCTCGCGACGCTGTGCGGCCTCGCCTGGTGGGCCGGCATGACCTTCCTGGTCGGCGCGAACCTCGGTGAGTTCGGCAACGACGTCGCGCGCGGGTTCGATCGCGATGGACCTCACTGGACCGGCGCGCTGCAGCAGGCGGCCTCGCTGACCTTGGCCATCGTCGGCGCGCTGTGGGCCGCGCGCCGCTGGCCGGGCCTGCGCCAGCCGTGGCTCATCGGCGTGGCCGCGGTGCTCGCGTTGCTGGCCTGGTTGATGCCGACGCTCGGCGCGGTGCTGCTGGCGCTCGCGCTGTGCATCACCACGCGACGCTGGCGCCTGGCCGCCACCGCTGGCGTGGCCGCGGCCTGGATCATCGGCGCGTTCTACTACCAACTGGCGTGGCCGCTCGCGCACAAGGCTTTGCTGATGGTGGCGGCCGGCGTGGTGCTCGCGCTGCTGGCGCGTTGGGGCACGCCGCGGCGCGTGTCGAGCGAGGCCACGGCACCGGTCGCGGCACCGGCCGGACCGCAACGCTGGGGCATCGCGATCTGCGCGGTGGCCGTGCTGGCCGTCGCGAACTTCGCCATCTGGCAAAAGGAATCGCTGATCGCCGACGGGCAGCCGGTGTTCGTCGAACTCGCGCCGGCCGACCCGCGCTCGCTGATGCAGGGCGACTTCATGCGGCTGAACTTCCGCATGCCGTTCAGCGTGCAGCAGCAGCTCGACGGCGACCTGCTGCGTGCGCAGCGCCCGCACGCGGTCGCCCGGCGCGACGAGCGCAACGTGCTGACGCTGCTGCGGCTGGACGACGGCAAGCCGCTCGCCGCCGACGAGCTGCGCGTCGAGCTGACGCCGAAGGGCGGCGACTGGATCCTCGTCACCGATGCATGGTTCTTCCGCGAGGGCGAAGCGCAGCGCTGGTCCGGGGCGCGCTTCGGCGAGTTCCGCATCGACGACAACGGCCGCGCCCTGCTGGTCGGGCTGCGCGGGCCCGAGTTGAAGCCGCTCTAGTCGGCCGCACCGGCCGCGACGCGCATCAGCAGCTTGATCAAGGTCGCGCGCTCGCGCGGCGACAAGACCTGCATCGCGTCGTCTTCCATCGTCTCGGCGATCTTCTCGGCGCGCGCTGTCAGCCTGCGCCCCGCCGGCGTCAGCGCGATGCGCTGCGAGCGCCGGTCGTCGCTGCAGCGCTCGCGCAGCACCCAGCCGCGCTCGACCATGCGGTCCAGCGTCACCGCCATGTTCGGCGCCGACACGTCCAGTGCCTGACCGAGCCGCTTCTGGTTCACGCGCTCGTTGGCCGCCACCAGCACCAGGATCGAGAACTCCACCGCCTTCAGTTGCAGCGGCCCGAGGTGGCGCACGAACGAGCGCTTCAGCTGCACCGAGGCGCGCGTCGCCGCATAGCCGACCAGGTGCTCCAGGCGCGAGGTGTCGAGGGCTTCCGCCATCAGCGGGGTCCGTAGGGCCTGTTAACACTACGGGAAGGCTCGCGCCGGTGCCTGCCAAGGCGCTGGGCAAGGCGCGACGCGCGGCCCGGGCTCTCTGCCCGGGCAAGCGGCGCAACGCGGCCCAGCGCCTTGGCAGGCACCGGCCCGCAGGGTGATCTCATCAAAAGGGCACCCGCCGCGTTGCACGGCTTGCCCAGGCAGCAAGCCTGGGCTGCGCCGTGCGCCTTGCGGGTGCCCTTTTGATGAGTCACGCGAGCCTTCCCGTAGTGTTAACAGGCCCTAGACCGCGCCGCGCCGAGGTAGGTGTCGATCACGCGCGCATCCCGCGCCAGCTCGGCCGCCGGGCCTTGCAGCACGATCTCGCCCATCTCCAGCACGTAGGCGTGGTCGGCCACCTCCAGCGCCGCGCGCGCATTCTGCTCGACCAGCAGGATGGTCACGCCGGTCGCGCGCAGCGCGGCGATGGTGCGGAAGATCTCGCGCACCACCAGCGGCGCGAGGCCGAGGCTCGGCTCGTCGAGCATCAGCAGCGACGGCTCGCCCATCAGCGCGCGACCCACCGCCAGCATCTGCCGCTCGCCGCCCGACAGCGTGCCTGCGAGCTGCCCGCGCCGCTCCTGCAGGCGCGGGAACAGCGCGAACACGCGTTCCATCGCGTCGCGTGCCGCCTGCGGCCCGCGTTGGCGCAAGCGCCATGCGCCGAGCCGCAGGTTGTCCTCGACCGGCATGCTGCCGAACAGCGCGCGGGTTTCGGGCACCAGCGCAATGCCGCGGTCGACGCGCGCCTCGAGCGGCAGCGCGTCGATCGCGTTGCCTTGCCAGCGGATCGCGCCGCGCGACGGCAGCACGCCCATCAGCGCGTTCAGCAGTGTCGACTTGCCGGCGCCGTTCGGGCCGATCACGGTGACGACACTGCCGGCGGCGGCTTGCAAATGGATGCCGCGCAGGACTTCGGCGCGGCCGTAGCCGGCGTGGAGCTCGTTGACTTCGAGGGCTTCGACAGGCTCAGCCCGACCCTTCGACAGGCTCAGGGCGAACGGAGGGGTGGGGATCGGATCGCTCATGCTCAGTGCTCCGTCCCCAGGTACGCCGCGCGCACCGCCTCGCTCGCCTGCACCTCGGCCGGCGTGCCTTGCATCAGCTGCGTGCCGAACTCCATCACGACGATGCGGTCGCTGACGTCCATCACCAGGTCCATGTCGTGCTCGACCAGCAGGATCGACAGCCCCTCGGCGCGCAGCTGCCGCAGCACCTCGGCCAGCGCCCGCTTCTCCTGGTGGCGCAGCCCGGCGGCCGGCTCATCGAGCAACAGCAGCGACGGATCAGCGCTCAGCGCTCGCGCGATCTCCATCAGCCGCTGCGGCCCGAGCGCCAGGTTGCCGGCCAGCTCATCCGCGCGGTCGGCCATGCCGATGCGCTGCAACTGGCGCTCGGCCTCGCGCAGCAGGCGGCGCTCTTCGGCGCGGTCGAGCCGCAGCATCGCCGCCACCACGCCGCGCTGTCCGCGCCGGTGCGCGCCGAGCGCGACGTTCTCCAGCACCGTCATCTCCGGCACCATCTTCACGTGCTGGAAGGTGCGCGAGACGCCGCGCCGTGCGATGCCGCGCGACGGCAACCCGTCGATGCGCTCGCCTCGCAGCCGCACCTCGCCGCGCGTCAGCGGCAGCACGCCGCTGACCAGGTTGAAGGTGGTCGACTTGCCGGCACCGTTCGGCCCGATCAGCCCGACGATCTCGCCGGCACGCACCTGGAAGCTGACGTCGTTCACCGCGACCAGCCCGCCGAACTCCTTGCGCACCGATTGCACGTCCAGCACCAGCTCGCCGTGCGGCGGGCGCGAGGCCTCGGGCAGCGGCGCCGCATCGGCCCAGTCGCGCTTGCGCACCTGCCGCGGCAGCCGCGCCACCACCGCGGCCCACAGCCCGTCACGCGCGTACTGCAGCACCCCCACCAGCAGCACGCCGAACACGATCACTTCGTAGCTTCCGCTGCCGCCGAGCAGCCGCGGCAGCAGCACCTGCAGCTGGTCTTCCAGCAGCTTCACGACGGCCGCACCGGCCAGCGCGCCCCACACCTGGCCGACGCCGCCGATCACCGCCATGAAGAGGTACTCGATGCCCATCTTCAAGCCGAACGGCGACGGGTTGACGCTGCGCTGGAAGTGCGCGAACAGCCAGCCCGAGAGACTTGCCAGCAGCGCGGCCAGCACGAACACCGTGACCTTGGCGCGGAAGGTGTCGATGCCCATCGCCTCGGGCATCGTGCTGCCGCCCTTCAGCGCCCGCAGCGCGCGGCCGCTGCGCGAATCGAGCAGCTGCGTGGCGGCCAGCGCGGCCAGCAGCACCAGCGCCCACAGCAGGTAGAAGAAGCTGCGCCCGGTGTTCAGCGGCACGCCGAAGAAACCGATCGGCGCGATGCCCAGCAGGCCGTCGTAGCGGCCCAGCGCCTCCAGGTTGCCGAACAGGTAGTACAGGCTCAGGCACCATGCGATGGTCGCGAGCGGCAGGTAGTGGCCCGACATGCGCAGCGTGATCCAGCCCAGCACCAGCGCGGCCAGCGCCGTCAGCGCCAGACCGCCGAACACCGACAGCCACGGCGACCAGCCGAGGTTCAGCGTGAGCCATGCGCTGCTGTACGCACCGATGCCGACGAAGGCCGCCTGGCCGAACGACGTGAGCCCCGCGATGCCGGTCAGCAGCACCAGCCCGATCACGACCAGCGCGTACAGACCGATGTAGTTCAGCTGCGTGATCCAGAACTCCGGCACCGGCAACTGCGGCAGCAGCGCCAGCGCGGCGGCGAACGCCAGCAGGCACCAGCGGCTACTCGTCATCGGGCGCGCCGTGCGTGAAGCTGCGCCACAGCAGCACCGGCAGGATCATCGTGAAGACGATCACCTCCTTGTAGGCGCTGGCCCAGAACGAGCCGAACGATTCGAGCCAGCCGACGAACAGCGCACCGGCTGCCGCACCGGGATAGCTCGCGAGCCCGCCGAAGATCGCCGCGACGAAGCCCTTCAGCCCGATCAGGAAGCCGGTGTCGTAGAACATCGTCGTGGTCGGGCCGATCAGCAAGCCTGACAGCGCACCGATGAAGGCGGCCAGGCCCATGCTCCAGCGCCCGGCGCCATCCGTCGAGATGCCCATCAGCCGCGCGCCGAGCCGGTTCACTGCGGTCGCGCGCAGCGCCTTGCCACGCAGCGTGCGGCCGAAGAACAGCCACAGCCCGACGATCAGCGCGGCCGAGACGAGAAAGATGATCAGCGCCTGCCCCGACAGCATCAGCGGCCCGGCCTGGAAGCGCTCGTCCCAGAAGCTCGGGTTGCGAAAGCCCTCGGCGCCGAAGAACAGCAGCCCCAACCCGGTCAGCGCGAAATGCACGCCGACCGAGACGATCAGCAGCACCAGCACCGATGCATCGGCGAGCGGCCGGTATGCGAGCCGGTAGACCAGCGGACCGAGCGGCGTGACGATCGCGAGCGTCAGCAGGCTTTGCAGCAGCAGCGGCAGCTGGCGCGGTGCGGCCCACAGCGCAAGCAGCGTCACCGCCGCGGGCACGGCCAGCGACAGCGCGGCGTCGCGCGCGATGCGGCCGGCCGGCTGGCCTTCGCGCACCGCGCCGAACGCATCGCGCAGCGCGGCCAGCACCGCCAGGATCCCGAGCAGCCACACCGTGCCGGGCAGTTTGCCCATCTGCAGCATCGCGAGCGTCAGCGCACCGTACGCGACGAACTCGCCCTGCGGGATGAAGATGACCCGCGTGACCGCGAACACCAGCACCAGCGCGAGCGCCAGCAGCGCGTAGACCGCACCGCTGGTTGCGCCGTCGAGCAGCAGGATGCCCGCGATCGAGAGGTCCATCAGCGGACGATGGCGGTCACTTGACGACTTCCCAGTCGCCGTTGACCACCTTCAGCAGCACGCCGGTGTCGGGCGTGAAGCCGAAGTGATCGGCCGCGGTGTAGTTCAGCACGCCCTGCGACACCGGGATGCGGCCGGCCGTCTCCAGCGCCTCTTTCAGCGCGGCGCGGAACTCCTTCGTGCCAGGTTTTGCCTTCTTCAGCGCCATCGGGATGATCTTCTCGAGCACGATCGCCGCGTCGAACGCGTGCGCGCCGAACTGGTTCGCGCTCTTCGGGCCGAACGCCTTCTCGTACTGCTCGATGAAGCGCACGCCGATCGCCTTGCTCGGGTTGCTGTCGGGCAGCTTGGTCGCCACCAGCGCCGGGCCGGACGAGACGAACGAGCCCTCGACGTCCTTGCCGCCGACGCGGATCAGGTCGAGCGTCGCCGCGCCGTGCGTCTGGTAGATCTTGCCCTTCGGGTAGCCACGCTCGACCAGGCCCTTGTGCGGCATCGCCGCGCCACTGCCAGAGGCTGCCACCAGGATCGCGTCCGGGTTCGCGCCGACCAGCTTCAGCGCTTGGCCGGTGATGCTGGTGTCGGCCCGTGCGAAGCGTTCGACGCCGACGTTCTTGATGCCGGCCGCGGTGGCCTGCGCGGTGATGTCCTTCAGCCAGGCCTCGCCGTACGCATCGGCGTAGCCGACGAAGCCGAAGGTCTTCACGCCGGTCTTCTTCCAGTGCTCGACGATCGGGATCGCCATCACCGCGGTCGACTGCGGCAGCCGGAAGGTCCAGGCACCCTTGCCTTCGGGCAGCGGGATCGGCGACAGCGCCAGTTGCACCGTCTGCGCCTCGGCGGCCACGTCCGACATCGCGATCGCGATCGGCGTCGCCGACGACCCGACGATCAGGTCGACCTTGTCCTCGGTGACGAAGCGGCGCGCGTTCTTGACGCCGACGGTCGGGTCGGTCGCGTCGTCGAGCACGATCACGTTGAGCTTCTCGCCGGCGATCGTGGTCGGCCACAGGCTGATGCCGTTCTTGCTCGGGATGCCGAGCGCCGAGGTCGGGCCGGTCAGCGGGACGCTGACGCCGATCGTCACGTCGGCTTGTGCGCCGGCCGCGAGGGCGGCCAGTGCGGCGGTGGCCAGCCAGGTCTTCAGGTGCTTCATGGGGGTGTCTCCGTTCGGGGGCGTGATTCTGTCTGGCACAGTGCGCGGATGTCGTCCGGCACCGCAATGGACTTCAATTTGCCGGTGGCGTCGCGGGTCACGAAGATGCGCGTCTCGCGGCCTTCGCAGACCAGCTCGCCGTCGCGCGTGACGCGGTGCCGCTGCACGAACACCTTGCCGCGCCATTCCTCGACGCAGGTCTCGATGGTGATCGTCTCGCCGTAGGTGACCGACTGCAGGAAGCGGGTGTGGATCTCCAGCAGCGGCGTGCCGACGATGCCGCGCGTCTGTTCGAGCACGCGCCACGGCGGCACGCCGCACTGCATGAAGAACGACAGCGAGGCCGCGTCCATCCAGCGCGAGAAGTTCGGGAAGAAGACGATGCCGGCCGGGTCGCAATCGCCGAAGTTCACGGCGACGGTGTGCGTCGTGGTGCGGGATTCGCTCATGACCTGCCGGGAAGGAAGAGGCCCGGTGCGCTGCCGTCGTGCAGTTGCTCGACCAGCGCTGCGCGGCAGGCCAGCACCGCGCGCTGGTTGATCGATCCCTTGTCCGTCACCTCGCCGCGGTCGATCGCCGGCGGCTCGACCAGCAGCGCGGCGCGGGCAACGCGTGTCGCGCTGCCGGTGCCGGCGTCATGCAGCGCGTCGATCCAGTGCTGGAAGAACGCGCGCACCGGCGCGGCGTCCAGCACCTCGGCCAGCGGCGCGTCGGCCGGCAGGCCGGCGAGCGCACGGCAGCGGTCGGCGCGCGGGAACACCAGCAGGCCGATCTCGCCGCGGTTCAGCCCGGTGACGACCACGTCCTGCACGCAGGGGTCGCCGACCGTGATGGCCCGCACGCGCAGCGGCCCGACCGACACGAAAGTGCCGGTCGCGAGCTTGAAGTCCTCGGCGATGCGGCCGTCGAACGCCAGGCCGCGCTGCGGCTCGGCCGGGTCGACCAGGCGCACCGCATCGCCGCTCGCGTAGAAGCCGTCGTCGTCGACATGCCCGGCCGACGCCAGCCGCCAGTAGCCCGGCGTGACGTTCGGGCCGCGGTAGCGCAGCTCGGTCTTGTCGCCGCTCGGCACCAGCTTCAGCGTGATGCCGGGCGCCGGCAGGCCGATGTGGCCGGAGCGCACGTCGCCGCCGTTGGCGCAGATCGCGAACGGCGAGGTCTCGGTCATGCCGAGCCCGGTCAGCATGCGGATGCGCTCGCCGCAGGTGGCCTCGGCCAGCCGGTCGAGCTGGTCCCACACCGGCTGCGACAGCCCGGCGCCGGCGAAGAAGAACATCTGCACGCGGCTGAACAGCGTGTCGCGCAACGCGGCGTCGTGCTCCAGCGCGTTGGCGATCTCCTCGAAGCCCTTCGGCACGTTGAAGTAGACGGTGGGCGCGATCTCGCGCAGGTTGCGCAGCGTGGGGCCGATCAGCGCCGGCGTCGGCTTGCCGTCGTCGATGTACAGCGTGCCGCCGTTCCAGACCGTCAGGCCGACGTTGTGGTTGCCGCCGAAGGTGTGGTTCCACGGCAGCCAGTCGACCAGCACCGGCGGCGTCTCGCCGAGGCACGGGAAGCACTGCAGGATCATCTGCTGGTTGCTGCACAGCATGCGCTGCGTGTTGATCACGCCCTTGGGCGCCTGCGTCGAGCCGGAGGTGAACAGGATCTTCGCGATGGTGTCGGGGCCGACACGGGCATGCGCCTCGTCCACCGCGTCGGTGGGCGTGGTCGCGAGCAGGTCGGCGAAGTGCAAGGCGTGCCGGCCTTCGACCGCGCCGCCGGTCAGCGCGAGCGGCGTGCCGGGCGGCAGCGCAGCGTCGATCGCCCTGGCGTAGGCGGTTCCGTTCGACGCGAACACCAGCCCCGGCGTCAGCAGCCCGAGGATGTGGCGCAGCTTGGCGTGGTCCTGCGACAGCAGCGAGTACGCCGGCGAGATCGGCGCGCACGGCACGCCGGCCCACATCGCGCCAAGCGTCAGCAGCAGGTGTTCGAGGTCGTTGTCGGAGAGGATCGCCAGCGGCCGCTCGGGGCCGAGGCCGATGTCGAGCAAGGCCTGCGCGATGCTGCGCGCGCCGTGCACCGCGTCGCGGTAGCTGAGGTGGCGCCAGGTGCCGGTGGCATCGCGCTTGGCGGCCAGCGTGCGCTCGGGCACCCGTGCGGCCCAGTGCTGCAGGCGATCGGTCAGGCGCTGCGGGTGTGGCTGCAGCGGCTCGGTCGATTCGATGCGCAGGCTGCCGTCGTCGCCTGGCGTGAAGCGGGCTGCCAACGAGCCGCCGAGCGCAACCGACCGGTAGCGCGGCACCGTCATGACTTCAAGACCTTGCCGGCCTTGCCGTCGAGGAAGTCGCGCATGCGCTGCTTGGCGGCGTCGTCGGCCTGCGCGATGGCGGCCATCAGCGATTCGGTGAACAGCCCGGCCGCCTGGCCCTGCTCGGCGATGCGCGGCAGCGCGTGCATCACCGCGAAGTTCGACAGCGGCGCGTTCGACGCGATCTTGCGGGCGAGTTCGAACGCAGTCACGAGGCCTTGCCCGTCGTCGACCAGGTACTGCGACAGGCCGATGCGCTGGCCTTCGTCGGCATCGTGCACGCGGCCGGTCAGCATCATGTCGCTCATGCGCGCGACGCCTATCAGCCGCGGGATGCGGGCCGAGCCGCCACCGCCGACGAACAAGCCGCGCTGGCCTTCGGGCAGGCCGTAGAAGCTGCTGCGCTCGGCCACGCGGATGTGGGCCGCGCTCGCCAGCTCGAGCCCGCCGCCGACGACCGCGCCGTGCAGCACCGCGACCACCGGCACGCGGCCGAACTGGATCTGCTCGAAGGCCGCGTGCCAGGCCCGCGAATGGAGGATGCCGTCGGCGGCGCTGCGCTCGCCGAGTTCGGAGAGGTCGAGGCCGGCGCAGAAATGCGCGCCCTCGCCGCTCAGCACCGCGGCGCGCACGCTGCCGTCGAAGCTGCTGAAGACCCGCTGCAGTTCGGCGATCAGCGCATCGTTCAACGCATTGCGCTTGGCGGGACGGGTCAGGCGGACGTGGGCGACCGGGCCGTCGTTGGAAACGTTCAACAAGGAGCTGCTCACGGCGGGTGCTTGAAGCCTGGACAGTTATGAGTCTTAAACAAACGACGCCGAGGCACAGCAGGGATTACCCCTCAATACGTCTCGACGTGGAAGCGTCCCTCCTCGACCAGGCGCTGGTGCAGCGGCGGCCAGTCCAGCCCCGCCGCCGCACAGATGTCGGAAAGCGCCTCCAGCACGCCGGTCTCCATGCCCTTCAGCCCGCACAGGTAGATGCAGGTGTCGCCGCGCAGCAGCTCGACGACGTCGGCCGCGCGCTCGCGCAGCACATCTTGCACGTAGCGCCGCGGCTGCCCCGGCACGCGCGAGAACGCGAGCGAGGTGTCGATGAACGAGGCCGGCAGCTTGGTCAGCGGCCCGAAGTACGGCAGCTCCTCCGGCCGGCGCGCGCCGAAGAACAGCATCAGCCTGGCGTAGACCGGCTTGCCCACTGCCATCAGCCGGCGCCGGTGCTCGGTCATCGCCCGCATCGGCGCCGCGCCGGTGCCGGTGCACACCATCAGCAGGTTCGAACCCGCATGGTTGGGCATCAGGAAGCGGTCGCCGAACGGGCCGCAGACCTGCACCGTGTCGCCCTTGCGCAGGTCGCACAGGTAGTTCGAGGCAACGCCGCGCACCGGCTGCCCGTCGTGGTCGCTGGTCACGCGCTTCACCGTCAGCGAGACGTTGTTGTAGCCCTCGCGCTCGCCGCTGCGCGGGCTGGCGACCGAGTACATGCGCAGGTAGTGCGGCCTGCCGGCGGCATCGGCGCCGGGCGGCGCGATGCCGATGGCCTGGCCTTCGAGCAGCGGGAAGAACTGCGTGCCGAAATCGAGCACCAGGTGGTGGATGTCGCCTTCGGCGTCGGCCGCGGTCAGCCGGAAATTGCCGGCCACCGTCGCCTGCACCGGCTTCTTCAGCGTGTGCAGGTTCAGGTACGGGTGCGCGGCCGACCACGGCGGCCTCGGCGAACTCGGCGACACCGCGGCATTCGCCTGCGGCGGCACGTCGACCGAGGGCGGCGCACCGACCTCCGCCGGGTCCTGCGCGAGTGCCGGCAGCTCCTGCTTCGGCGGCAGTTCGTCCCAGCCGAACTGCGCGTCGATCGAATACGCCGCCGCCTTCGGCACCGGGTGCCAGTGGTCGATGCTGCCGGTCGGGCACGGCGACACGCAGGCCTGGCAGCCGTTGCAGATCGCAGGGTCGACGACGTAGTTGCGCTCGTCGTGCGTGATCGCATCGACCGGACAGGTCTCCTCGCAGGTGTTGCAGCGGATGCAGACCTCGGGGTCGATCAGGTGCTGCTGGATGAAGACGACGGGGTCCATCACATCCTCAGTTGAAGCGCACGTACTCGAAATCGGCCGGCTGCTTGTTGATGCCGATCGGCGGCGGCGCGATCCAGTTCGCGAACTTGCCGGGCTCGACCACGCGGCCCATCAGCGACGCGACGTAGGCACGGTCTTCCTCGCTCGCGAGCCAGTCGCGCACATGCGCCTGCCATTCGATCTCGCCGATCACGCGGCCATCGGGGCTGACGCGCAACCCGGCGAAGCTGCCGATGTGGCGGTTGAAGGCCTTGTGCGGCACGCCGAGCCGGAACGCGAGCCCGGCCTTCTCGATCACCTTGTTCCAGCGGTTCACGCCGGCCGACGAATCGCGGATGTAGTCGTCGCGCAGCACCTCGTTCAGCGCGTTCAGCATCGGCACCTCCTTGTCGACCAGCAGGCCGTCGCGCACGTCGAGGATCTTGTAGTGGGCGCCCTTCAGCACATGGTCGTCGGCGCGCTTGCCTTCTTCGTAGCGGCCCTTCAGGCCCGAGCTGTAGAAGATCGCCGCGTTGCTCGACTGGTCGGCACCGAACAGGTCGATGGTCACGCTGTAGTGGAAGTTCAGGTAACGCTGGATCGTCGGCAGGTCGATCACGCCGTGGCGGCGCAGCTCGGCCGGGTCCTCGAGGCCGGTCTGCTTCATCACCTCGCAGGTGCGCTGGATCACGCGCGACACGCCGGATTCGCCGACGAACATGTGGTGCGCCTCTTCCGTCAGCATGAAGCGCGTGGTGCGCGACAGTGGATCGAACGCGCTCTCGGCCAGCGCGCACAGCTGGAACTTGCCGTCGCGGTCGGTGAAGTAGGTGAACATGTAGAACGCCAGCCAGTCGGGCGTCTCTTCATTGAAGGCCCCGAGGATGCGCGGGTTGTCCTGGTCGCCGGAGCGGCGTTCGAGCAGCGCCTCGGCCTCCTCGCGGCCGTCGCGGCCGAAGTGCTTGTGCAGCAGGTAGACCATCGCCCACAGGTGGCGGCCCTCTTCGACGTTCACCTGGAACAGGTTGCGCAGGTCGTACTGGCTGGGCGCCGTCTTGCCGAGGTGGCGCTGCTGCTCGACCGAGGCCGGCTCGGTGTCGCCCTGCGTGACGATGATGCGGCGCAGGTTGGCGCGGTGCTCGCCGGGCACGTCCTGCCAGGCGGCTTCGCCCCGGTGGTCGCCGAAGCCGATGCGGCGGTCGGCCTCGGGCTGCGCGAGGAAGATGCCCCAGCGGTAGTCGGGCATCTTCACGTGACCGAACTGCGCCCAGCCGTCGGGCGTGGTGCTGGTGGCGGTGCGCAGGTAGACGTCGAAGCCGTGCGAGCCGTCGGGGCCCATGTCCTGCCACCAGTTCAGGTAGTTGGGCTGCCAGTGCTCGAGCGCGCGCTGCAGTGTGCGGTCCTCCGACAGGTGGACGTTGTTCGGGATCTTGTCGGTGTAGTTGATGCTGCTCATCGAAGGCTCTAGATGCGTTTCCAGTCGAACTGGGCCTTGTGCCCGGTGCCGTAGACCTTGAGCGCGCCGGCCTCGCCGACGGCATTCGGGCGGTTGAAGATCCAGTTCTGCCACGCGGTCAGGCGGCCGAAGATGCGGGTCTCCATGCTCTCGGTGCCGGCGAAGCGCAGGTTGGCTTCCAGGCCGGTCAGCGCGTCGGGCGACAGGCTCGCGCGCTCCTCGACGGCGATGCGGATCTCGTCGGCCCAGTCGATGTCGTCGGGCGCCGCGGTGACGAGGCCGAGCGCGAGCGCCTCGTCGGCATCGAGCGCGCGGCCCTGCGTGGCCTGCACCGCGGCGATCTCGCCGGCATCGCGGTGGAAGCGGCGCTGCAGGCGCGTCTCGCGGCTGACCATCGGCAGCGCGTCGAAGTTGAACGGCGACAGCGCGATCTTCGGCGCCGCGGCGGGCTCGTCGGGCAGGGCCAGCATGTAGATGCGGTCGGCCGCGAGCGCGATCTCGAGCAGCGAGCCGGCAAAGCACGAGCCGCGGTCGACCAGCGCGAACAGCGAGCGCGACGACACGTCGAGCCGCGCCAGCGTGCGGCGCAGCAGGCCGATGGTCTCGCGCACCAGCCAGTGCGCCTGGTGCGTGTGCAGCGCCGCGTCCATCGCGAGCACCGCGTCGACGCTGCCCTGCGTCTTCAGCAGCCAGGTGCCGATCTCGGGTTCGTTGGTGCGCAGGTGCAGGATCGCGTCGTCGAGTTCGCGCGCCATCTGCAGCGGGTACCAGGCGGCGCCGGCGGCTTCGATGCCGGCGAGGTCGGCCGGCTGCGCACCAGCGGGGGCACGCACGGTCAGCGTCGCGTGGCGCGCGGCGCGGTCGATCTGCAGGTCGACGTGGCCGTAGGCGATGCCGTCCGCCGACACCTGCTTCACGAGCCGCGGCAACGGCACGCCGCGGCCGTCGGCCGGCCGGTCGCTCAACGCGGCCAGCTCGCGCGCTCGCTCCTGCACGCGCTGCGCGAAGGCCTGCGTCTTGACCGCTTCGTCGACCAGGCGCCAGTCGACCGCCTTCTTGCCGCGCACGCCTTCGCTGGTGGTGCAGAAGATGTCGGCATGGTCGTGGCGCACGCGGCGCTTGTCGGTCAGGCGCGTCAGCCCGCCGGTGCCCGGCAGCACGCCGAGCAGCGGCACCTCGGGCAGGCTGACGGCCGACGAGCGGTCGTCGACCAGGATGATCTCGTCGCAGGCCGCCGCCAGCTCGTAGCCACCGCCGGCGCAAGCGCCGTTGACGGCGGCCAGGAACTTCAGGCCGCCGTGCCGGCTGCTGTCTTCGAGCCCGTTGCGCGTCTCGTTCGTGAACTTGCAGAAGTTGACCTTCCAGCCGTGGCTGGACAGGCCGAGCATGAAGATGTTGGCGCCCGAGCAGAACACGCGCTCGCGGCCGCTGGTGAGGATCACCGTGCGCACCGCCGGGTGCTCGAAGCGGATGCGCTGCACCGCGTCGTGCAGCTCGATGTCGACGCCAAGGTCGTAGCTGTTGAGCTTCAGCTTGTAGCCCGCGCGCAACCCGCCGTCTTCGCTGACGGCCAGCACGAGCGTGGCGACCTCGCCCTCGACGCTCAGGCGCCAGTGGCGGTAGCGGTCCGGATGGGTTTCGTAGTCAACGGGGGCGACAGGGGCAACGACAGGCTCAGCGACAGCACTCATGGGCATCTCCAGCGAACGGCAGTATGCTGCACGCTCGGCAATAAAGATGCAATTTAGTGCATGTCACGCCGAGCGTCAACCCGCCAGCCGGATCGTGCCTCGCAATTGGTCCTGCAGGGCCACGAACGCGGTCTCCATGGTCTTGTCGCTGGTGTCGAACACCTCGTCGGCTTTCGAGTAAAAGGCCGCGCGGCTCTCGAGGATGCGCCGCAGGTCGTTCATCGCCTCGGCATTGCCCGACATCGGGCGGGTGTCGCCCTGCGCCAGCACGCGGTTCATGTGCTCCTCGGGCGAGGCGCGCACCCACACGGTGTAGCAATGCGCCAGCAGCATGTTGAAGGTGGCCGGGTCGGAGACGACCCCACCGGGCGTCGCGATCACCGCGCGCGGGAAGCGCTGGATGCACTCTTCCAGCGCACGCCGCTCGTAGCGCCGGTAGGCCGCCGGCCCGTACAGAGAATGGATCTCGGAGACGCTGCAGCCGGCCACCGTCTCGATGTGGCGGTTCAGCTCGACGAAGGGCACGGCCCAGCTGTCGGCCAGCATCTTGCCGAGCGTGCTCTTGCCGGCCCCGCGCAGGCCGATCAGCGCGACCCGCTGGCGCCGCGCCGCCTGGCTGGCCGGCGCGCCGAACACCGACGCCAGCGCGGAGCGCGCCTGCGCCAGCTCCGATTCGCTGCGCCCGCGCAGGATCTCGCGAATCATCAGCCACTCCGGCGAGCTGGCGGTCTCGTCGCCGACCAGCTCGGCCAGCGTGCAGTTGAGCGCCTGCGCCAGCTGCCGCAGGAACTGGATCGACGCATTGCCGACCCCCATCTCGACATTGGCCAGGTGCCGCTCCGACACGTCGGCCACCTTGGCCAGGCTCTTGCGTGTCAGGCCGCGCCGCGATCGCAGCGCACGCGTTCGCTCGCCCAGCGAGGCGAGGAACGGGTCCTTGTTGGCGGTCGGGTCGGAATCGCCTTCCGGCGCGGGCGGCGAGTTCGGGAATCGGTCCAAGGGTATGTCCGTAACGAGGTCGATCGGGACTGCTGGCTATACTGGTTTCAGTGCAACATATTGCATCAATGGCTCATCGCACTGTCCGTGAATGCATTATGCGGAGATCGCCGTGGGACGCCAGTGCGAACCCACCCCAGGGTCCATTCAGACGAAGTTGCGGCGCGGACGGTTCGGCCCCGGCTCGCTTGAGGTACAAACGCGGCCGGCCGTCCCGGCGGCCCCAGCTGTCGCGACGCGGGTGGCCTTGCAGGTCCGCCCCGGCATCCGGGCCGATTGACCGTCAGGAGAACAGCATGGCCCCGAACCTCGCCGTGGATGCGCCGCCCGAACGATTCAACATCGCAGCCCACCTGCTGCAGCGCAATGCGGGCCGCGCCGCGAAGACCGCCTACATCGACGACGACACCCGCCTCAGCTACGGCGAGCTGGCCGACCGCGTGAGGCGCTGCGCCGCCGGGCTGCTGCGCCTGGGCCTGCGCCGCGAGGACCGCGTGCTGCTGCTGATGCTGGACACGGTGGACCTGCCGGTCGCGTTCCTCGGCGCGCTGTATGCCGGCATCGTGCCGGTGCCGGTCAACACGCTGCTGCCGGCCGGCGACTACACCTACCTGCTCGCGCACAGCCGGGCCCGCGCGCTCATGGTGTCGAGCGCGCTGTGGCCGGTGGCGCAGCAGGCGCTGGCGGACCTCGACGACAAACCGGCCATCGTGATATCCGGTGCCGCGCCCGCCGAGGGCGGTATCGCCTTCAGCGCGCTGCTCGACACCCCGCCGCTCGCCGCGCCCGCCGACACGCACGCTGACGAGATCGCGTTCTGGCTCTATTCGTCCGGCTCCACCGGCAAGCCCAAGGGCACGGTGCACAGCCATGCCAACCTGTACTGGACGGCCGCGCTGTACGGCCAGCCGGTGCTCGGCGTGCGCGAGGACGACACCGTGTTCTCGGCCGCCAARCTGTTCTTCGCGTACGGGCTCGGCAACGCGCTGACCTTTCCGCTGAGCGTCGGCGCGACCGTCGTGCTGATGGCCGAGCGGCCGACGCCGGCCGCAGTCTTCAAGCGCCTGACGCAGCACCGCCCGACCGTGTTCTGCGGCGTGCCGACGCTGTACGTCGCGCTGCTCGCGAACGAGGCGCTGCCGCCGCGCAGTGCGGTCGCGCTGCGCGTCTGCGCCTCGGCCGGCGAGGCGCTGCCGCGCGAGGTCGGCGAGCGCTTCAGCAAGCATTTCGGCTGCGACGTGCTCGACGGCATCGGCTCGACCGAGATGCTGCACATCTTCCTGTCGAACCGCACCGGTGCGCTGCGCTACGGCAGCACCGGCAAGCCGGTGCCGGGCTACGAACTCGAACTGCGCGCCGACGACGGCCGGCCAGCCGCGCCCGGCGAGATCGGCGACTTGTTCATCCGCGGCCCGAGCGCCGCGCTGCTCTACTGGAACAGCCGCGACAAGACGCGCTCGACCTTCCAGGGCGACTGGGTGCGCAGCGGCGACAAGTACGTGGTCGATGCCGACGGTTGGTACACCTACGCCGGCCGCAGCGACGACATGCTGAAGGTCAGCGGCCAGTACGTGTCGCCGATCGAGGTCGAGTCGGCGCTGATGGGCCACGCGGCGGTGATGGAGTGCGCGGTGATCGGCCTGGCCGATGCGCAGGGGCTGACGAAGACGCGCGCCTATGTCGTGCCGAACCAGGGCCATGCGGTGGGCGCCGAACTCGAGGCCGCGTTGAAGGCCTTCCTGAAGACGCGGCTCGCCCCGCACAAGACGCCGCGCGAGATCGTCTTCACGACCGAGCTGCCGAAGACCGCGACCGGCAAGATCCAGCGCTTCAAGCTGCGCGCGCTGGGCGCAGCGACCGACACCACCGCCTGACGCATGGTCGGACGCCGTTACGCCGAACCGATCCAGTTCGCCGAACTCGCCGGGCGCGACCGGCCGCTGCGACTCGAATACCAATGGGTCGGCGATGCCGCCTCGACCCGGCCGGTCGTCGTGTTCCTGCACGAAGGGCTGGGCTCGCTCGCGATGTGGAAGAACTTCCCGCGCCACCTGTGCGAGGCGCACGGCCTGCGCGGCCTGGTGTATTCGCGCTACGGCTACGGCCAGTCGACACCGAAGCCGCGCGACGAGCGCTGGCCGGTCGACTTCATGCACACCCAGGCGCGCGAGGTGCTGCCGGCGCTGCTGCAACAGCTCGGCGTCACGCGGCCCTGGCTGTTCGGCCACAGCGACGGCGGCAGCATCGCGCTGCTGCATGCCGCGTCGCACGCCACCGCCGGCGTGATCGCGATGGCGCCGCACATCCGCGTCGAGGACCTCAGCATCGCGAGCATCGAACGGGCCCGCGACACCTATGAAACCACCGACCTTCCGCAGCGCCTCGGGCGCTACCATGCGGACGCGGAATCGGCCTTCCGCGGCTGGAACGACATCTGGCTGGCGCCCGAGTTCCGCGGTTGGACCATCGAGGACGAACTGCCCGCGATCACCTGCCCGGTGCTGGCGGTGCAAGGCGTCGACGACGAGTACGGTACGCTGGAGCAGATCCGCGGCATCGCGCGGCGCGTGCCGCAGACGCGGTTGCTGGAGCTGGTGGAATGCGGCCATTCGCCGCACCGCGACCAGGCCGACGTCGTGATCCGCGAGGTCGGCCGCTTCATCACCGGAAGTCCTGAAACCCCCGAGTCCTGAACCTCAACGGAGATTGGCATGCACCTGATCAAACTGTCGGCCACGGCCGCCCTGGCCGTGTCGATGACGATAGCGTTGGCGATGACAGGCGAGGCCCGTGCGCAGGCCGCCACCGGGCCGGTCAAGGTGGGTTTCATGCTGCCCTATACCGGCACCTACGCGAGCCTGGGCAACATGATCGAGGCCGGCTTCAAGCTCTATGTGCAGGAACAGGGCGGCAAGCTCGGCGGCCGCGAGATCCAGTACTTCAAGGTCGACGACGAATCCGAGCCAGCCAAGGCCACCGACAACGTCAACAAGCTGATCAAGCGCGACCAGGTCGACGTGCTGGTCGGCACCGTGCACTCGGGCGTCGCGCTCGGCATGGCCAAGGCGGCGAAGGAGAGCAACACGCTGCTGATCATCCCGAACGCCGGCGCCGACGCGATCACCGGCCCGCTGTGCTCGCCGAACATCGTGCGCAGCTCGTTCTCGAACTGGCAGCCGGGCTATTCCACCGGTGTCGTGGTGGCGCAGAAAGGCCACAAGCGCGCGATGACGATCACCTGGAACTATGCGGCCGGCAGCGAGACGGTGAAGGGCTTCACCGAGGCCTTCGAGAAGGGCGGCGGCAAGGTCGTCAAGGACCTGAACCTGCCGTTCCCGAACGTCGAGTTCCAGGCGCTGCTGACCGAGATCGCGGCGCAGAAGCCCGATGCGGTGTTCGCGTTCTTCGCCGGCGGCGGCGCGGTGAAGTTCGTCAAGGACTACGCGGCCGCAGGCCTGAACAAGACGATCCCGCTGTACGGCTCGGGCTTCCTGACCGACGGCACGCTCGAGGCGCAGGGTGCCGCCGCGCAGGGCCTGCAGACCACGCTGCACTATGCCGACAACCTCGACACGCCGCGCAACAACGCGTTCCGCAAGAGCTTCGCGCTCGCGTACAAGGCAAACGCCGACGTCTACGCGGTGCAGGGCTACGACGCCGCGCAGATCCTCGCGGCCGGCCTGAACGCGGTGAAGGGCGACCTCACGAAGCGCGAGGCGCTGACGACCGCGATGCACAAGACGACGGTCGACAGCCCGCGCGGCAAGTTCACGCTGTCGGCGGCCGGCAACCCGGTGCAGGACATGTACCTGCGCGAGGCGAAGGGCCCGAACAACGAGTTCAAGTCGATCGCGGTGAAGGCCCTCGCCGACCCGGCCCGCGGCTGCAAGCTCTGAGGTGGATTTCGCCACCTTCCTCGTCCAGTGCCTGAACGCCGTCCAGTACGGCCTGCTGCTGTTCCTGGTGGCCAGCGGGCTGACGCTGATCTTCGGGATCATGGGCGTGATCAACCTGGCGCACGGCAGCTTCTACATGATCGGCGCCTACCTCGCGTTCGCGCTGGCGCCGTACTTCGTCGACCAGTTCGTGCTGATGCTGCTGGTCGGCACGCTGCTGGCCGCGGTGTTCGGCTTCGTGCTGGAGTGGCTGTTCTTCAGCTTCCTGTACCAGCGTGAACACCTGCAGCAGGTGCTGATGACCTATGCGCTGATCCTGGTGTTCGAGGAGTCGCGCAGCCTGCTGCTCGGCAACGACGTGCACGGCGTGCAGCCGCCGGCGTGGCTCGCGGGCAGCATCGCGCTCGGCGAGCTGATGTCGTACCCGGTGTACCGGCTGTTCGCGTCGGCCGCCTGCCTCGCGATCGCGGCGCTGCTGTACCTGGTGGTCAACCGCACGCGGCTGGGCATGATGGTGCGCGCCGGTGCCAGCAACCGCGACATGGTGCGCGGGCTCGGCATCGACATCCGGCTGCTGTACCGCGGCGTGTTCGCGGCCGGCGTCGCGCTGGCGGCACTGGCCGGCATGATCGCCGCGCCGATGTCGTCGGTGTACCCGGGCATGGGCGGCAGCGTGCTGATCGTCAGCTTCGTGATCGTCGTGATCGGCGGCATCGGCTCGATCACCGGCGCGCTGGTCGCGTCGCTGCTGGTCGGCTTCGTCGACACCTTCGGCAAGGTGTTCTTCTCCGAGCTGAGCGGCATCGGCATCTACCTGCTGATGGCGATCGTGCTGGTGTGGCGGCCGGAAGGCCTGATGCGGCGGGGGCATTGATGCAGATGAGCTGGTCGCGCTGGTTGCCGCCGGCGGTGCTGCTCGCGCTGGCGCTGCTGCCGACGGTGCTGTCGCCGTATCTGATGGACCTGACGGTGAAGATCCTGATCTCGGCGATCTTCGCACTGAGCCTGCAGCTGTTGGTCGGCACGACCGGGCTGGTGAGCCTCGGGCACGCGGCCTTCCTCGGCATCGGCGCCTACGTGACGGTGCTCGCATCGCCGCAGGGCGAAGGCGCATCGCTGTGGTGGCTGCTGCCCGCGGCGATGGCCGGCGCGGCGGCCTATGCGCTGTTCGTCGGCGCGTTGAGCCTGCGCACCCGAGGCGTCTACTTCATCATGGTCACGCTGGCGTTCGCGCAGATGGCCTACTTCGTGTTCCACGACACCAAGCTGGGCGGCGGCAGCGACGGCATCTACCTGTACGTGCGCCCGGTGCTGCGGCTCGGCGACACGACCCTGCTCGACCTGGAGAACAAGCGCCAGGTCTACGGCCTGGTGCTGGCCTCGCTCGCGTTCACCTGGGGCCTGCTCGCGCTGCTGCTGCGCTCGCGCTTCGGCCATGCGCTGCAGGGCATCCGCGTCAACGAGGCGCGCATGCGCGCAGTCGGCTTCCGCACCTACGGCTACAAGCTGGCCGCCTTCGTGATCGCCGGGGCGCTGGCCGGGCTGGCCGGCGCTCTGCTCGCGATCCAGGACGGCGTCGTGAACCCGGAGCTGCTGTCGTGGCACGAATCGGGCGCGGTGCTGCTGATGATCATCCTCGGCGGCCTCGGCCCGCTGCGCGGCGCCATCGTCGGCGCGGTGGCGTTCACGCTGCTGAAGGAGCTGTTCGCGAGCGAAGGGCTGGTCGGCCCGCTGGCGGCGCACTGGCAGATGACGCTCGGGCTGACGATCATCGCGTTCGTCGCGCTGCTGCCGCGCGGGATCGTCGGCCTGCGGTGGCGCAGGGGGTCGGCATGAGCGTCGTGATCCAGGCCACCGCGCTGTCGCGTCACTTCGGCGGCCTGGCAGCCGTCGACGCGGTCTCGCTCGACCTGCGGCTCGGCGAGGTGCATGCGGTGATCGGCACCAATGGCGCCGGCAAGTCGACGCTGGTCAACCTGCTGTCGGGCGAGCTGCCGGTCACGTCGGGCCGGATCCGCTTTGGCGATGACGACATCACCGGCTGGTCGCAGCCGCGCCGCGCGCGCGCCGGCATCGGCCGCAGCTACCAGCGCACCACCATCTTCGACAGCTTCAGCGTGCTGGAGAACTGCCGGCTCAGCGCGCAGGCCGCGCTGCAGCGGCCGTGGCAGGTGTGGCAATCGGCGCAGCGCTGCGCCGGCAGCCGCGAGGTGGCGACCCAGGCGTTGCAGGCGGCCGGGCTCGCCGACAGCGCCGACCGCATCGCCGGCACGCTGAGCCACGGCCAGAAGCGCCAGCTGGAGATCGCGATGTGCCTCGCGACGAAGCCGCGCGTGCTGCTGCTCGACGAGCCGCTGGCCGGCATGGGCGCCGAAGAGACCGAGCGCATGCTCGCGCTGCTGCAGTCGCTGAAGGCCGGCCACGCGATCCTGCTGGTCGAGCACGACATGGACGCGGTGTTCCGCATCGCCGACCGCATCACGGTGATGGTCAACGGCGCGGTCATCGCGAGCGACGTGCCGCGGCGCATTCGCGAGCACCCGCAGGTGGTACTGGCCTACCTCGGCGAGGCCCACGCATGACCGCGCCGCTGGTCGAGATCGATGCGCTGCACGCCGGCTACGGCGACAGCCGCGTGCTGCACGGCGTGTCGTTCGCGCTGCCGGCTGGCAGCGCACTCGGCCTGCTCGGGCGCAACGGCATGGGCAAGACGACGCTGATCCGCACGCTGATGGGCTACCTGCGCCCGACCGCCGGCCGCGTGCGCTGGCAGGGCCGCGACGTGACCGGCTGGCCACCCGAGCGCATCGCGCGGCTCGGGGTCGGCTACGTACCCGAAGGCCGCGGCATCTTCCCGAACCTGTCGGTGCGAGAGAACCTGGTGATGGCTGCGCGTGCCTCGGCCGACGGGCAGCGGCCGTGGCCGCTGGAGCGCGTACTGGAAACGTTTCCACGCCTCGGCGATCGGCTGGCCCACGGCGGCCAGCAACTGTCCGGCGGCGAGCAGCAGATGCTGGCGATCGGCCGCGCGCTGATGACGAGCCCGCGGCTGCTGATCCTGGACGAAGCGACCGAAGGCCTGGCCCCGCTGGTGGTCGCCGAGATCTGGCGCGTGATCGCGCAGATCCGCGCGGGCGGCATCAGCACGCTGATCGTCGACCGCAACGTGCGGCGCGTGCTGGAGCACACCGACCAGGCGGTGGTGCTGGAGAAGGGGCGGATCGTGTGCTGCGCGGCATCGGCAACCCTCGCCGCCGACAGCGCCGCGCTGACGCGCTGGCTCGGCGTGTGACATTCGCCGCGGGTCGAACACCAGCACACGCGGCGTTACCGCCTGTCGCCAGCGCTGCCGTTTTTTGCCCGGCTTGACCCCTGCGCAGGCGCGGGCTTCCCATTTGTGTCAGGTGCGTCAGCATCCGTTTCACTGGCGCTCGGTGGGCGAGTGCTTCCCAACATCGCCCGCAACCCGCGCCGATTCTCGCTTCGTGCAGCCATGCACCAGTTCGCGATCCGGTTGCGCACCAGCCTGGAAGCGTGATTCGGCGATGGCTTGTTTTTTGCGCTGAGAAGAGCATTCCGGCCACGAGCCGGGCGGCTGTGCGTTGGGAGCGCCACCTCATGAACTTCTTGCCACGGCTGGCGCTGCTCAGCGCCGCGATCTCGGGCCTGCTGTTGACCAGCGGCTGCACCACCACGGCCAGCGCGATCATGAGCGCCACCGGCATCGCGACGGATACCAGCCCGACCTGGGAGATCATCAAGCACTTCCACGCCAAGCTGACCGAGGGCGACCCGCAATCCTGCGCATCACTGAACTCGGCCCAGCGCGCGCTGACCGCACGCTGCCTGCCGTTCCAGCCGGGCAGCCTGAAGGTGGCCGACATCCGTGCCAGCGGCTTCCAGGAATGCACGCTGACGATCGCTGCGCGCGATCCGCAGTTCTGGCCGGTGCTGCCGGAGCTGCTCGACAAGGGTGCCCAGCCCGAGACCTGCTACCAGCCGCCGATGGTCGCGCTGGCCCGTTCGCCGAACCCGGTCGATTTCTCGAAGGCCTCGCCGCAGGCGCTGCGTTCGCTGCGCTTCCTGGCCGAGGTCGATTCGCGGGCGGTCAACCATGACGTGGTGCGGCTGCTGAGCTCGCCGAGCGCGCGCGCCGCCGGCCTCGACGACGTGATCGCGCAGTGGGTCGACCAGGGCGGCCTGGCGGTCGGCCAGCTGGCCTTCAGCCCGCTGAGCGCGCTGCACCCGAGCGCGTTGCAGACGCCGCTCGCGGCCAAGCTGGAAGCCGCCGGTCACACCGCGAAGGCAGGTCTCGGTCCGTACCAGGGCAAGACGCCCGCCGGCTTCGAAGAGGCCCTGCGCACCGCCGACTATGCGGCGCTCGAATGGTGGTTCAAGCGCGAGCCGAAGCTGGTCGACAAGGTGCCGTCGACGCAGGGGCAGCAGCTGCCGTGGATCCCGCTGGCCCGCGTCGTCGTGCCGACGTTCATGAACGACGAGCACGCGCAGGCGCAGATGGTGAGCTTCCTGATGAGCCACGGCGCGAACCCGTGGCAGCCGTTGCCGTACCAGCCGACCCAGACGGTGGTGGGCTTCGCGAAGACGCTGAAGAGCCCGACGGTCGCGTTGCTGGAGGCGCCGAAGGTGACGCCCGCAGCGGCGACCGTGGTGGCCAACAGCGCCGCTGTCGGCGGCCAGGCGGAATAGTCGGAGCGATATGTCGCGCGGGGTTCCTCACACAAGAGACCCGCGCGAAATTCGGCTCAGTCGCCGTTCGCCGGGCCCTCGGGTTCGAGGAACGGCCAGCCCAGCAACTCCGCCAGGCGGTGCACGACCCACACCGCTTCGTCAGGGGTGACCACCGGACCGGCCTGAAGGCCACGCAGGCAATCGCCGAGCACCGACGCGTGAGAGGCACCGGTGCCGAAATGCTGCGCACTCGCGCGCTCGCTCAGGTGCTGCGCCAAGTCTTCGCACAGTTCGGATCGCTCGCGCAACTCGGCCAGCGGCACCGTCAGGCGCTGGCGTGCGTCGGTGTACAGCGCGTAGAAGCTCGGCGGGACGTGGATTTGATACTCATCGGACATCGCGCCGATGATGCCAGCCTTCGCGGCGGCAACGTGCGCTACAGATCGTCGAACAGCCCCGGCTCGCGGCCGATGCGCGCGCGCTCGATGCCGAGCAAGCGCCGCTTCATGTCGAGGCCGCCCGGCGACGAGAAACCGCCCGAGCGCCCACCCGCTGCCAGCACCCGGTGGCACGGCACGATCGGCGGGAACGGGTTGCTGCCCATCGCCTGGCCGACCGCGCGGGCACTGCCGGGCTCGCCGAGTTGCTGCGCGATCTCGCCGTAGCTGCGGGTCTGGCCCGGCGGGATCGCCAGCGCGATGGCGTACGCGCGGCGGTGGAAATCGGGTTGCCCGGTCATGTCGAGCGGCGAGCCGGACAGGTCGACACGCTCGCCTTCCATCAAGGCCTGCAGGCGCTCGATGACGGCCTGGATCACCGCGGGCGCCGTGTCTTCGATCGATGCGGCCAGGCGCCGCTGGATGCGCCGGCGCAAGGCCGCCTTGTCGGCATCGGGCAGCCACGCGCCGACGATGCCCTGCTCGCCCCACGCGATCGCGCACGGACCGATGGCGGTGGCGAACACGGCGTGGTGCGGGCTCATCGCATCACGTCGCGTCAGGCGATGCCGATGTACTTGTGCGTCTGCACGCTCAGGTGCCACAGCGGATGCGCCAGGCAGTAGGCCACCGCCTGCTCGGTGTTGCGCTTGCGCTCGAGGCCGTCCATCGGCTGCAGGAAGAAGTGCTCGAACTGGAGCGACGTGAAGCGCTCGGGCATCGCCTTCGCCTGTGGGAAAACGAGCTTCAGCTCGTGGCCGTGCGTCAGCACCAGCTCAGCGTCGGCCTTCGGGCTGACGCAGATCCAGTCGAGGCCCTTCGGCGCCGGCTGCGTGCCATTGGTCTCGACCGCGATCTCGAAGCCCTGCGCATGGAAGGCATCGACCAGCGCGTCATCGAGCTGCAGCAGCGGCTCGCCGCCGGTGCAGACGACGAACGGCCGGCCCGAATGCGGCACCGGCCAGTGCGACGCGACCGTCTGCGCCAGCGCGAGCGCGGTGTCGAACTTGCCGCCGCCGACGCCATTGGTGCCGACGAAGTCGGTGTCGCAGAACTGGCAGACGGCGCTCGCGCGGTCCTGCTCGCGGCCGGACCACAGGTTGCAGCCGGCGAAGCGGCAGAACACCGCGGGGCGGCCGGCCTGTGCGCCCTCGCCTTGCAGCGTGTAGAAGATTTCCTTGACCGCGTAGGTCATGCCGCGTCCTTCCGTTCGTTCTTGCGTAGGCAACTTCAGATCGGGATCGCGAGGCCGGCTTGCGCCTCGGCCTGGTCGGCGATCACGATGGCGCCGCAGCCGCGCGTTTCGTAAAGGTCGACGCGATCGACCATCGGCAGCACGGCGCGGGCTTGCTTCAGGATCCACGCGGCGAGTGTGGCGGTGTCGCAGTCGGCGAGGCCATCGATCTCGTGCAGCGGCCGGTGATCCAGCGCCTTGAAGATCGGTTCGAAGAGCGTCTTCACATCGCCGAAATCGACCGTCCAGCCCATCAGCGTGTCGAGCGGCGCGGCGAGGTGCAGCCGCAGCGTGTAGGTGTGGCCGTGGATGCGGCGCAGCGGGCTGCCGTCGGGTGCGTGCTTGAGCTGCAGCGCGCTGTCGAGCGTGAACTCTTTCCAGATGCGGTGGTGGCGGCCGTCGAAGTTGGCGCCGCACGACGCGGTCTCGTAGACGGTGATCCACGAGAGCTCGGGCAGCGTGGGCTTCAGGCGCTCCCAGATCCAACTCGACATCAGCTCGCTGGTCGGGTTCTGCAGGCCCGGCAGGTCGTTCAGGCAGCCGTAGTTCAGCTCATGGTGCAGCGGCGCCCAGCAGTCGTCGAGGTGGTCGTAGTCGATGCTGAGGTCGCGCGCGCCGAGGTCCTGGTTGGCATGCACGATGACCTCGAAACCGTGGCCGTGCATGCGCCCGCATTTGTGGCCGAGCGGCACGTTCGGCAGCTGGTGGGCGGCCTGGAAGAGGTAGCGGCGCCACACGTGCGCCTGGCCGGCGGCATCGAGGTCGACACCGCCGTGCGCGGTGCTCTGGATGCCGAGCTGCGTGATGCCGGGGGCATCGAGCTGCGAGCGGATCCAGCGCGCGAGGTTCTCGTCGGTCGGCTGCGCGACGATGTCGTTGAGCAGGCGGTAGTCGAGCTGGGCGGTGCGCGATTCGAGGTCCGCGCGCAGGCGTTCGACCTCGCCGCCTTCGAACGCGGCCCAGCCGGGCGGCAGCTCGGCGCGCAGCGTCGCGAGGAAGCTGTGGCCGTGCAGGCGCCGCGAGCGATGGCCAGCCGGCAGCAGGCTGACTTCACACGCGGATTCGAAGCCGCTGGCAGCGCAATGGAGGGTCTTGATCGGCACGAGGGATCCTGTCGGCACACAGCTTCATCGGAAGCTTGGGCGCAATGCACATAGCTTGCGCCCAATGCAAAACGCCCACATGGCGTGGGCGTTTTACATACCTATTTTGGTGGCGGGGGGACGCTCTTCCCCCCGGAGACGGATTTTACTGTAGAGCGACGACCGGCGAGATCGCCCGATCACTCGAAGGAGACGACGACCACGCAGAGGTGGTCGTCGCATGCGAGTTTCTCTATCGCTGTTGCCAGCGAACTCCCACTCCAGGTCGGACCCCTTCCGGGGCGGCGCTGCCCTTCCAAACTCGCCGAACGGCAGTCCTTTGGAGGGCACTTGACCTCAGCCGGCGGCGCCGTGCAGAACCGCCCTGTCTGGCTCAGTCGCGCCCGCCAATTTCGAGTTCGCTGAAGAATTCTTCGGCAGAGCTGAAACGAGCCCGGTGCGCCTCCGCGATCTCGCGTGCTTCGAGCATCGCTGCGACCGTTTTCTCGTTGGGCCTGTCGGCGTGATGTGGAACTTTGAGGATGTCCCCAAGTTCGTCCGCCAGCCGGGCGTCATCGCTGTCCTCAGGTTGCCGGGATGTCATAGATTTCCAGCTCCATTGAACCATCTGCAAGCTCCGACACTTCTAGCGCCTGATTCACCAGGTCCGGTATGCCAGCCAGCTCCTGCAGTACTGCGCCGAAGAGGTCACGCTGACGATCCAGGTGCATGACATGGACCGAATTCAGGCAGATGAGGCCGCTGTGAATAGGCTGCTTCGCATGCTCGCCGCCCAGTTGGCCGGGTCCGTTGCCGCGGAAGTCAACCGAGTTGTGAGTCACCAGCGTGTAGTCATTCGCGACGACAAATTCGATGAGCTCCCAGTCCTTTGCGCCGGCCAGGCCGCGATTGCGGACGCACGTCGACTCGACGTGCCCGGCCTTGACGGCAAGGTCAACAAGTTCCGGGCTGAGGCACTCGTCTATCAGCAACCGGAACGTCATTCAGCAGCTCGCCTCACCACCTTGGTGACACGGCGAGTCTCCGGCGAATTGATTTCCGCCAGCCTCCGTGGACGGCCGCGACGCGGGTGCACTTCTTCGTAGACACGGGCAGCTTGGAGGTGCGCCTCGGTCAGGAAGGGGTACGACGCCTTCAGGCGCTGGGCATCGACTCCCGCGGCAACCGATCCCAGCACGGTGTCGATCGGCACGCGCGTCCCGGCAAATACCGCAGCGCCGCCCATCACGTCTGGACTGGTCACCACCAGCGCGTCAGCTTGGGAGACATCCTTCGCCCGAGCTGATACCTCGGCAACGTAGGGCGCCACATCGACCTCCACGGCATAGTTGACGACCTTCCAGCTGAACTTGTCTGGAAGCGTCACCAGTGAGAGTACCTCGTTGCTGCGCTGCAGCTGCACGACACGTTCGGTAAGCTCCTCGAGCACCTTGCGACGAGCGCCAGCAACGAGCCAGTTCTCGTCATCGAAGTAGAACTTTGCGAAGGCCGCACACAGCCTTGTGAACCTTCTGCTACTACCGAGCTGCTCGAACAGTACGGCCGGCATTAGGTGCTCGTCTATAACTCTGTTCATCTGGCGATCTGACAGCCTCGCGATGAACGCGGCTTCTGACGCAGGAATGAACTGGCTTTCCATGGCAAAAATCCTTCCGATTTCTCGGAATGATAAGTGATGAAGCGTCCTACGGCAATCGCCGACGAACTCCTGAGTGCGCGAGCCAAGCAACAGCGAGACCGCCGTGCACGCCGGCCATGTCGTCGGCATCAGCCATGGGCCGCCCGACCCCCGTCAGCATGGTTACGCCTGATGCGGACGTTGCCTGCAAGCTACCTAGAGGAGGGAGATTCCTTTGCAAACCGTTCCAGTTCCACCAGCGCCGCGTGTCGGGAAGTCTCGGCCAAGGTCATCACGTCGGCGGCGATCGACTGGAGATATTGCGCCCCGTTGGACTCTCGCAGCACCTGACGGAGAATGCGCTGGGCATCGCCGCTGCGCATAGCGACTATGAGTAGGTCCGACGGTGGCCAAGACGATCGAACGAAGGCATCGACAAGGCTCGCGCGTGCGGTTCGACACCGGTCCCAGTCAGAAAACAGGAAGAAGTCGAAAAGACGTGACTGCTCTCCGCCGCGCAGATCCTCGTAGACGATTGGAAACACGGCCACCACCAGCGGGCTGAACGGCTGATGTACGCGCTGCAGCGCGAATCGAAGAGTGGCGGCAGCAACCAACTGGGCGTTGCGGCTGGTCGGGTCGATCCATCCGAGGATATGCGCCCACGCGCCGACAGCGTTCGGGCTCATGCCCGTTGTGTCCATACGCACGAGTCGATCGGTCAACGCCGCAAGGCCTTGGATCACCTTCGTGCGCAATTGTCCAGTAGTCGATTCGAAGAGCCGGAGATTGGCCTCTACTCGCGCGATCGGCGCGCCGAATGGCGCGGCAGCATTGGCTAGCTGCAGCGCGTCGATTCGCTCTGCCGCGATGGCGCCAAGTCTCGCGAACGTGTCGTACGGCAGCACTGAAGCTTCGGCCAGACCGCGGAGTAGGAGAGTAACCGCCAGGACTTGCCGCAACGGTTCAACGAGGTGCTCAAGCGGCGACAGGCCGTACCGAAGCAGTTCGTCCACGTGCCAGGGCACTAGCAGCAGCAGTCGCGCCAACTCGGCCGCGTTGGCAGCCGATAGTTGTTCCCCGAGTAACGTGGCCACTTGGTCAGCCATTATCGGGTGTTGCGCTACTACCTCCACCTCGTAGTCTGACGCGTTGGCGAGCAATCGAGCAAGCAGCGAGGCCGAACGAGCCGGATTGAGCGAACCATCCGTTCGGGCTGCACAGAGCCAGGCTACCGGCTCGGGCTCAAGCGTGAGCATGCGCAACAAGAAGCGGTCCACGGCGGGGGTCGGCTCGATGTCCGCTACGACCTCCGCGACCGAATGGCGCAGTGCTGGGACAGAGTCCACAGCGCGCGAAAAGCAGTCGTCGAATTCGGGAATCTCGAAGCGTGTCGACTTCCAGATTCGTCGCACCGCCCGGGCAAGTTCCGGGGCCGTGGCTCGCAAAAGTACTGCTTGCAGCAGCGGGGCGTGCAAGTGCGAGGTGAGGCACGGCACAGTGTGGTGCCTGGCCCGAGCGCGCAGTTGGGACTCGTCCACGTCGAACGCTCTCGAAAGTGCCCCGACCAATGCAACGCCGTCACCCGCAAGGGCAACTCGGCAGGCTGTCTCGGCGAAGCGCCTGCTGAACGCAAGAAGCGCGAGGACCGTGTGCGGCATCATGATCGAAATCAGACGGCAGAACTCGGGAACCTTGGCATGTGTCAGTCCATCCCCAGCGCCCGCGAATATGTCGGGAACAGGCGAGTGGTTCTGCGCCAACTGGCCTTCCAGATGAGCGACGGCCGCGCCCGGCACCTGCAACGACAGTTCCTCCGCTAAGTGCCGCATCGGGTCCGCGAATATCCGCGAGCGCCGCTGACCAGCGAGTTTGGCTGCCAAAGCCATCAAAAAAGTCCAGGCGTCGTCAATGTTGAGCTCGGCGCTCACCTTCTCGATGCTGCGGGCCATGAGATGTGCCAAGCGGGGTACCGCTTCATCGAACCCGACCCCCTGTGATCTCAATATATCGAGCAGACCCAGTACCGCAGTAGGTGAATTCTCCGAGCGCTCAAGCAGTTCGTTCCACAACAGCGAAAGCCGAAGCGCCGACTCGTCGCCCCGGCGGTCCAATTTCAGGGCGCCGAGGGCGTCGAGCGCGACTAGGCTCGGTTCGACTGCCAAAAAGATCTGATCCGCCGTGGCCTGTGTCCAACGGTGGCGCGGTGAAACCACGGATGTTGGCCCGGACTCGATACGGCGACCATTCCAATCCGCGAAGCGCGTGCGCGCAATTTTTGGGGCAAACTGAAGGTCGAACGGCCGGTGCGACTGCGCGCGCGGCGCGAGCGCAAACGTGCATAGCGAGAACGTGCTGCGCAGGGCAGGCCACAGGGCGGTGAGCAACCGCCATGCAATTGACTCCGCATGTTCCGCGTCGAACATCACGATCGGACGACGGGATTCAAGGAAGAGTGCCTCGACAAGCTCACCGGTGCGCGGGTCCCGCACCGGCGAGAGTGGCAACGGCAGCGCTGGTATTCGGCGTGCAACATGCGCGGTTTGAAGCGTCAGTGCGTCGCGATCAATCCCGCGCAGCAGCGATTCGAAGATGACTGGAGACTCGATCGTGCTCCAGTCCTCCATCCGCACCAGGAGGCTACGAGTGAGTACGCAGCCGGTGCGAGCTGCCTGCGTGTCTTGCCATGTACGTGCGATGACAAAGTAGCTTAGCGAGGGCAGCGGGTAGACGGTTAGATACGGCTCGAACATCTCCCCAGGGCGCAGAGGCCCAGAGAGGTCGGACAGCCGATCCACCAAGTCCTGACTTTCGCGGTCGATCTGCACCGAGCTGGCCAGCAGCTCGTGCCCGTAGCGATAGCCATGGGTTTGCTGCTCAACCAAATACTCATTCATTCGCGTCGTGCGGATCAATGAGCCAAGCGACCGGGGCCGTCAAATCCGGCGACCGCACGTAGGCACCTCCTTGCTGCTCTACGCAAAAGCCTGACGATTCGAGTTCGCCGTGATCGAGGAATTCGGCGGTGAATACAGGATCCTCGAAATCGCCGCCGACGATCGAGACACCAAATACACGCACGTTTAGGCGATCGGCGTGTCGCACCATGCCCGCAAAAAGTGGGAACTCCTCGCGCAGATAAGCCGCCGGCCCGGCCAAATCTCGCTGAGCATCCAACTTGTCCCAGGCCGTCACAACAATCGCGACGCGCGGTAGCTCGCCATCGTTGCCTGGCCGGAGCGACGACTCAAGAAAGCGTAGGAGCTCGCACAACACTACTTGGGTCGGGACTCTGCTCGCGGCCTCAGCATCGGGAGCGAGATGGCGCATGTACTTCTCAGCGTTGACCCAGTCGAGAGGGGCAACGTTGTGCTCAGACAGGACCCGCACGAAGAGCAACGCCCCGGAGGACCGGCGCAACTGCTCCATCCACTCGGCGGAGATCTCTAAGGTCTCGACAGCATTCTTCCAGACCTCGCCTGAGACGTCGGGTACAAGAAGTTCAATTGGATCGCTCTGCGGCTCGCGCGCCAGGATCACCGGAACCACGAAGTCGCGCCGGTGCTCTCCCTCGCTCTTGTCCGAACGCGGCGGGAAGTGTCCCGACAACACGTGTTCCAACGTCTCCTCGACAAATGTGATCACGGGTGGAAGCGTCGGGGCGATCAGACGGCTGCGGCGAGCACGCAGGGCCGCCCACAGACGCAAGATGTAGTTGGTCTTGCCCGAGTCGGGCACACCTACCAGCGTGATCGCTTGTGGGGTCATGAACCAACCTCCCCTCGACCATATCCCAGCATCGCCCGGGTCGGGATGGCACGCGGCGCCGAACGCCAGAATGCAGCGGCCTCGCGCGAAGTGTCGCAGAGGTCTTCGACCAGGTCGACAATGCCGGTACCCGCCGCGATCGTGCCGTCGCTTCCAAAGGACGCGATGTGAACGATTTTCATGCGCAGGCCATGCGCAAGCCCCTCGTCAGCCAATGCCTGGAGGCTGCGTGCGAGCGGCTTACCGCGATCCAGTCGGGTGAGCACGAGAGTGACGGGGATCTGTCGGCGCTGCAGTAACTCAGCCGCCTTCTGAATCAGCAGGCGCGTCGTGTGAACCGCCAAATTACGTGTGGACGCGTCGAGGAATTTAACGCCATCAACCATCAGCCAGAGCGCATCGGCCGACTTGATGAACTCAAGTCGGTCCACCCGGGATTCACGTACTAGAGACGTGGTCCATTCACCTGGCAGATCGGGCAGTAGTAGGTCGACCGGGCGTGCCGTGCCCGGCGGCTTGACGCGAAGATGCAAGAACCCTGCCGTCCGCTCATTCGTGATCGACGTATGCGTTGTCATCTGTTCGGGAGGCGTACTGTCAGTCCAACGCCGCGCACCACGACTCACTTCGTCGAACGCAGCAAGTGTGCGACTCTCGCAGTACTCGAAGGCACCCAGACGCTCTTGCGCGAGCAGGAGGTAAAGGCTTACCAGGGCCGCGGTCTTGCCCGCATCGGGCGCGCCGAGGATTCCAACGACCCGGCAGTATCGTGAACGCATAAGCTGACCCGCGGCGTCCGGGTCTAAGGTGAGGCTGGCGGCGAAACGCGGTTTAGGCGTGGGAGGGGGAAGCGCCTCCACCTGCGTCGCAACATCGTCGTGCACATTCGCGATGCCAACTACCGTGCGGTTGACGCAGTTGTCGGCCGGGTTCCCTAGCAGGCATATCCCCGTTTCTGCGACCGTGCACTCCGCATTGTTGCAACCGCGTGCCATAGTCAGTTGCCGCTCGCGTCGAAGGTCACATGCAGTAGCGCGGCTTCCAACAGCGAGCGCGCCGACCAGTCCCGCAGGCTGCGTGACGGTGCAGGCTCCCGCCCGGCATTGCCCGTCTTCATCGCTAGCATCATCGGAAACACCCGAGGGAAGCGCGTCGGGCGATCTAGCGTCGAGAGTGCTGCAGCAATTGGTGCATGCTCTGCTCCAAGCGCGGCAAGGAGTTGTGCCAGTGTCAACGCATCGTCAACCGTCACGACGCGGAGCGTCAGGTGGCGGTGAGCGCTAGCTGGCAACCGGCGGAGCCGCAGGCCGATCTCCATCCCGCTCGCAACCGCGGCCGCCTGCGCTGGAGCCGTGGACAGACGTCGCTTCAGGATGTCGCTCCAGTCGCTGAGCACCCACCAAAGGAGATCGAGTTCCTCACGATCGAGCGCAGCATTCGCGCGCAGTGCGTTCACCGTTGAGGTCGTGCCGGGTCGAAACGCCTTGATGAGAGCAGCGTGGTCGGCGCTTTCGGAAATCGAGTTGGCGAAGTCCGGCACGCGTTGGCGAACCCGCGCCTCCTCCGCACCGTTGGCGACGACCGATTCGCATTCGGCCATTAGCGCCCCTCGTAGGTCTTCGAGTCGCGGCTCGGGGAGGCACGCCTGGTCCGACAAAGCCGACCAAAGTGCCCATGCCAACAACCGCGCTCGTGGCGCACTAGCCGCTGCCTGACTGGCAGTGCGGATGTGCCGTCGTAACCCCATCATCAGGCAGACTTGAAGCTCAAGCTCATGTCCGACGCGAACGAACGACGGGCTGTGCTGACACAGTATCTCTTCAACCTTGACGGCTAAGCTCGCAGGCAAGGCGCCGTCGGCCGTCGCGGCCGCAGCCTCCTCGGCCCCTGCGAGGATGGCGTCGATGGTGAGCATCTTCAGGTAGTACTTGCCCAGGTCGTCCACCGCGAGACTCCATTTGGAGACGAGGTCGTCCGTGGGCTTCGGATCAAAGATTCGGACATACGTGGCGAGGTCGGTCATGCGGGTTTGTCTCCGGGCATGGCAAATGGCTTGATGGCATCTAGCGCCGTCTGCAGTTCGTCGAGGCGTCCGGTTCGCTGCACTGTGTCAAGGATTCGTTGTTCGAGCGCATGGCTGAGGCTTTCGGAAGCGCCTTCGGGCAGAACGCCAAGGCGCGACAGCACCAAGACGCGCTGGGCGCCTGTCAGGTCGCGAAAGAATCTCAGCCTGAGCAACGAGAATTGAGCAGGCACAGAAGGCTCCTTCCGTACCTCGGTCACACCTTCCTCACGTATGACCGGAACGACGGGTTTGACCGGGGGGGAGGCGGGTGCAAGAGCGACTTCGGCATCGGTGGATGCAGACGCAGACGCAACCGCAAGTAATGATCCCGATAACGGCAATGGTACGGCCGAAGCGGGGTCTGACGGCACAACCGGCGGCGCACCTTCGCGAAAGTATGGGCATGCAAGCCGGAAGGTCGGTGTCGCCTCGCCCAACCCGTCCGGATCCGGGCCGAATTGCTTCTGCTCGTCGATCCACGTCCGCGGGTGGAGCGTGACGACAAGACCATCTTGAGCAGGGTCCCAGTCGAACTCGATCAGGTTGTATTTGTAGGTGTACTTGCCCTCCGCGTGCGGCGGCACGACCGCTCCCGCCGCCAGCATCATCAAGTCGCCGCCGTTGCCCGGAGAGTGCACGCTGACGGCCGGAAAATGCTCGTGTCCAGAGATGAACACGCGGGCACGAGCATTCAGAAAGCGCCGAGCATCGTCGGAGTCTCGCAGCCAATCCAATGGATGGTGCGCGATGACGACCAATTCACAGCCAGCTTGGGTGTTCAGGACACGTTGGCGTTTACCAAGCAGCAGGTTGCCCTTCACGTCCTTGCCGGCGCAGGCGAGAGCGGTGTTGAGGCCGACAAATCGCAGGAAGCGGCCTGGAGCGAGTTCGACAGTGCGCGCGCCCGCACGCCCACCGTCGACTTCCAAAGGTGAGTTGTAGCCGCGGGCGAATGGCTCGTAGGCGGCGAACCGCTTATAGAGCGCGTCGCAGTCGACCCGACGGTTTAAAAACGTATCGAGCTTGGCTTCTCCTTCGTCAGAGATTTCCTTGAGCATCAGCGCCGTGCCGTGCGAAATCTCATCTCGATCGATGTCGTGATTTCCGGGTACGACCTGAATGTCTGAAATTGCGCAGCCCGCAGCGATGGCCATGCGGTCCAGCCAAGCTGCGGCCTCGGCATACTCATCTGCCTTGCCGCCGTATGCGATGTCGCCCGACACGATGATTCCGCTCGCAAACCCCGACCGCAGGCCCTTCACAGCACGATTAGCGTCACGGATCACCTGTTCCTTAACGTCGTTGTGCACGACTTTGTCGCTGCCGACTTCTTGCCCAAAATGGATATCAGACAAGTGGATGAAGGAAATCGGCATGAGGAGCGGGACGTTGTCCGATGGAACGCCGCTTGCGCGGGCAGGCAAAGCGAATATAGCCTCATCTTTGCCTCGCGCGAAGTTGGCTTTGCGCGGCGCCTCGCTGCCGCATGGAGGCGGTTTGGGCGCGTCGTACAGACGCCTGCACCGCACCCTACTTGACCGCCGGCGCTCTCGCGAGTAGTTCGGTTTTCACCTAGGACCCGCGGCTCGATCCGAACTCGAACTGGTGCGCGTCGCGCAGGCCGTTGGCGAACTGCTGGGTCAGCATGCCCAGCGGACCGTTGAGCGCCATGATCAGCGGGTTCACATCGCCACCCTTGGTCACGCCCAGCCAGGTCACGAAGACCATCGCTGACAGGCAGGCGAGCATGCCCACCACTTCGCCGACGATCATCCGGTCCGCGCGCTTGGTCGTCCTGCCGAGCTGGGCGAGCTGCACGTCGCACTTGCGGGCGTCCTGCCGGTCGGCGAGGAAGGCCTTGTCGAGGTCGGCCTCGGCCGCGATCACCGCCTGGCGGAAGGCCAGCAGCGCGGCAGGATCGGCCTGGATCGCGCTCAGCGCGGCCTGGCCGCTGTCCTTGCCGGTGACCTGCTTGGCAATGTCGATCACGGTGCTGGCGGCGTGCTCCGCCTGGTCGCTGCCGGTGATCCACTTCAGGATGCCCGGCACGAACTGCGCGAGCGCGAATGCGGTGCTGATCGGATCCATCAGGCCTTGCCTCCCACCGCGGCCGCGATCTCCACGCGGTTCAGCAGCCAGCCGTAGACGAAGGCTTCATCCTTCGCGCGGCGCTCGGCCAGCTCGACGTAGAAGGCGCCCTGCAGCGCGTTGAGTGCGCGCAGCGGGACCACCTGGCCCTCGGCGCCGCGATCGTCATCGGGCCGATGCGGCCATCCGCCTTCACGTCCGAATACCAGCTACCTTCCTTGTTGAGCACGTTGAGCGTGCGCTGCAGGAAGGTAGCCGCCTGGTCGGTGCCCTGGTTCACCGCGGTGTCGAACAGCTCACCGGCCACTGCCGGCGCTGCGCGATGTTGGCGAGCAGCAGCGGGAAGTCGCCCGAACCATGCGTGAAGGCGAGCGCGATCAGGCTCATGCGGTCAGTGCCGGCGTGCTTGACGCCGTTCGCCTGCAGGCATGCACGCGCCATCTCCGTCAGGCTGTGGCCGCGCCACGGGTTGCTGGTGTCGTTCTTGGCGAGACCCGCACAGATCTCCAGCGCGGCCGCCATCCCGGCCCTGCGCCTGTCGGTCTCGTCCTCGACGGTGACGAGGTAGCCGCTGGTCACCGGTTCGGCGCCGCGAGCCATCGCGTCGAGAAGCCGAGCCTTCGCCTGCACCACCGTGCAGTTCATGTCGGCCGGCGCGGCGTTGAGCACGGTCGGCGCGTCGGTGTCGTTCATGTACGGCTGGAAGGCAGCGCGGATCGATGACTGGCGCTGGTTCTCAGTGCGCACCGCGGCCAGCACGGCTTCCTGGTGGGCGGCAGCATCGGCCGGTGCAGGAGTGTTGGACTGGGCGGGAACGTTGGGGATCAGCAAGGGAGTCTCCTGAGACGAAGAAGTCGAGTGGGAATGAATGGCAGCGGGGCGAACAGCGGATGCAGCAGGCGCAGAGGCACCGCGGGCACTGGCCCATGTGAAGCGGCTGGCGCTCGCGCTGATGGGCAGCGCGGCGGAGGTGGCGTCGGCGAGCTTCTCGTCGACAGCCTGGCCGGCGGTGAACCAGTGGTCCTTTCCGTCGGCATCGCGTTCTCGGCAATCTCGATGCGGTCGCCGGCCATTGCGATCAGGCTGGCGATCGACGCGGCGATGCCGTCGACCGACACGGCGACGGTGGCCGGATGACGCTTCAGCGCGTCGTAGATCGCGATGCCGTCGCTGACGGAGCCACCGTAGCTGTTCAGCCGGACGGTGATCGTGTCGGCATCGAGTGCAGCGACGGTCTGGACGAAGTCCTTCGCGGCGACACCGTCGCCGTACCAGGACTCACCGATGTCGCCGTAGATCCAGATCTCGGCGCGCGGCGCCGGGCTGGCCGATTGGGTCGACGCGAGCGGCCGACGATGGATGCTGTACCAGGGTGTGGCGCTCATGCGATGACGGGTGCGTTGTGCATGCCGTCATCGTCGCGAAACCTCTATCCGAAATGCAGGGGACAGTTCGGACAATTGGATGAAGTCAACCTATCGACACTGAAGTGAGACGACTCCGAAGTTCGGCCGGAACCTCATCAAGGTACAGGATGGAGAAATCGTCCGACTCGTCGTGCAGTCCGCACGACAGGAGCAGTGTTCGACCGTTTGCCAGTAGCAGTCCGAGGCTTTCACGCGCACACACCGCGTGTTTAACGTTCTTCGCTGGATGCACGAATATCCTCAGAGAGGAAATCTCGGCACCGAGCGCTTGGCGCATCCCTGAATCAGCGTAGATGGGATCGGTCGCTTCCAGCGTCGCCCGAAAATCAGTTGCATGCCAGTCCATCTCGCGCGTGTCGGACAACACGATTGCTGCTTGAGACGTGTCCACCGCCACAGCGTACGCTGCTCCGCTCGACAGTTGCAGCCTCACCGGAGCAGGAAAATTCCGGAAGACCTTGGGTGGATCAATCCCGTACAGGGACGGAACTGACTCGGGCAGATCCATCAGGTATCTCGTCATCTGCACGATGCTCTGGCCTCGCCATCGATCGAGATCGAGCGCCATCTGTGAGGCAAGCTTCCATTCCATTTCCTAGATCTCCTCAATCGACTATGCCCTAGGACTTCTTGCTGTATTTTCCGCCGTTCTCTGCGGTGTAGACGACGGAATCCTTGTAGTTTTTTTCCAGCTCAGATACAGCCGTACCAGCAACTTCAGCTGGTACGCCTATCGCCTTAAGAGAATTCTGCAATGACACTTTAGAGAGCGGCTTGGAGCTTTGCTGAATGATTTTTACGAGTTCATTCTGCGCCGCAGCTTCGACAAGGCGATACACCATCTGAATCATGTTTGGTGTCGGTGGATGGCCTCCAACCGTCACAGACAGAGGATCTGACAGCACCACAGATCCGTCGGAACCGATCAGAAACTGGATATCGTCGATCCGCACGTTGTCCTCTTCAAGCTTGCTCTTGATTCGAAGTAGGTCGGAGATGCTACGTGCGTTGAGATGCGCAGAATTGCCAACGCGGATTGGTCGAAAGCCCCTGGTCTTGTCGGTGCCGACGGTCGATTTGGAGCCCTCCGCGTAGCGACGCATCAAGATTGCGGCCTTGCCCTTGTACTTCACCACCCCAATGACATCAGTGACCGGTATGCCAACGGCATGTAGTTCGTTCAGCAGCCCCACTTCCTTGCTCATGCGATCGATGGCCGCCTCCAAGTCTGGATCCTCGCTGATTCCAATCACCACATTCGGATGCTCGGGCAGCTCGTGTACAACCTTTTCGGCTCCTTTGCCGACAGGTTCACCCAGCTTGGCGTTCTGAAAAACCCCGACCAAGGTGGCATGCTCCTCCACGACGCCGGTTAGATATTCCTTTGCGTCTTTGAACGCATAGAAGGCCATCAGAGCGCCCCGCATCTCGTCCAGAAGATGAGGCGTGATGACCATCTGCTTTTGGGTCATGAAGTCGATGAACCACTCGTCGAGTGCAGCCGAATCGACCCTGTCTAGGGATAGCTGCACTACCGGTGGCGAAGTGCCTTGACCGAAAAGTTGGAAGATCTGCCGCCGCTGGGCAGTCATGCGCCAGCTGTCCTGGATTCCATCGGCCCAGGTCCCCTGCTCACCGCGTTCAATGGGCGACGAATCGCGCGCTGCCGCGGGCTGCCGTTGCGTCTCAACGCGAGAGGTCAGGTCTGCTTTTTCCATATGGCGTGCCTAGCGACACGTTGTAGGTCGTGCAGCGGGCCCGTGCCATCGGCTCTTTTCTGATTTTTGGCCTCAGGATTTCTGAGTTACCGCGCCCTAGCCGGCTGAATTCATTTCACCTCTGGCAGATCAGGTACACCGTCGATCTGGAAAGCTCAAACATGTCGCACAGCTCGTCGATGTTGCGTCCGTTGAAAAGAGCTCGGATGCGCGCGTTGCGCGCACGACGATCTGGCGCAGGCACATAGATGTCGTCGCTACCGAGTCGAGCGCGCAGGCCTTCGACGATCTCGCGCGCCATCGCGCCGGCCCAGGGATCGCCCACCGACAGCCGCCATTTCGCCAATGGATCTACCGGCCTGGGTGTGAACCGCACGGAACAACAAGAAGCTCACGCAGGAGGAGCTTGGTGATGCCCTTGGGGTGACCAAGAGCAACATCTCCGCGTGGGAGAACGGCCGGCACGAACCCAGCTATACCCAGCTGCGACAAATCGCCGCGCTCAGCGGCATGGCGCTCCCCAACGACGCTTGGCAAGCGCGCTCGAACGACAGCAGTACGTTGAAAGAACGCCAGGACGGGCTGGACTCAGCTCCGATCCCTCTCGACGACAACCCTGACCATCCTTCGATCCCTCGCGTGAAGTTCAAGCTGTCGGCCGGCGTGTCCGGCTTTGGTGTGGAGTACCTTCAAGAAGACGCAGACCCCATCGTTTTCCGCCGCGAGTGGTTTCGCTCGCGGAACCTCAATCCGAAGAACTGCTACGCGATCGTGGTGACAGGTCCGAGCATGGAGCCCGGCATGTGGGACGGCGACACGGTGGTCATCACCACGGACCGCACAACGCCGAGGGATGGATCCGTGTATGCCGTCAACTACGAGGGCGAACTCGTCGTGAAGCGACTGATTCGCGACGAAGGCTCTTGGTGGCTACACAGCGACAACACCGACCAGAATCGGCACCCTCGCAAGCGCTGCCACGACGGCGTGCTCATCATTGGCGAAGTGGTGCACAAGCAGAGCGAGCACATCTAGGCACCCAGGTACTCGGTGCGGCACTACTTTTTGTAGGTGTCGCCGGGGCCAAGCCGCGATGATTCCCGAAGTGAGGCGCATCGGCATCGGCTGAGCCAGATGCCCTACGCAGGCCTTCCAAGGACCGCCCCCAGCAGGCTCTGCAACACGCCCGAAGCTCCGCCATACATCGAAGACACCGCCGACGCGAACACCGACGGCGTCATCTTGTGGGAAGCCATCTGGGCCCACGCGTGCGCCGATGCGCCGTTGGCATCCGTGTAGGCCGCCTGTGCCAGCATGCCCAGGGGATGTCCACCGCCCAGGCCGTTCTCGTTCATCCTGGCCACCAGCGCCTCGCCGGCATCGCGCCAGCGCGTCAGCGCCGGGTTCATCGTGGCGCCATTGCGGCTCAGCTCCTGCGGCGAAACGCCGCCGAGCTGCTTCTCGACCGCCTCGGCCTGCGCCTGCAGCGCCTTCATGCCGTCGAGCAGCGCGGCGAAAGGCGGCGGTTTCTGTGCGCACAAACCGGCAAGCCGGTTCATCTCGGCCGTGTTGCCCTCCAGCGCCGGTTTCACGCTCGCCAACTTCACCGATCCAGCGAGCAGGCCGGCCGGCTTCTCCAGGTAGCCCATCTGGATCGCATTCCTGCGCATCATCGGCACGCCAAGTTCCGGCACACCCGCAAAGTTGCTCGCGACGCAGTCCTTCATGAAGGCATCGACCTCGGGCGACACCCTCGACTGCAGTTCAGCAGCCTGGGACTTGGCCTCTTGCGCGGCCGCCGGATTCAAGCTGGCCGCGACTTGCGGGGCCGGCCTGGCTGGCGCCGCCACATGTTCGCCGATCGACACCCTTCCCGGCCGCGAGCCCGCCAGGGCGCTCACGTTGCCCACCGAAGCACGCCGCATGGGAGGCGGGCCGTTCGGGTTCTCCGAAGGCACTCGCGGGCCCGAAGCATCGGTCCTCGTCGTGGATGGCAGCGAGTTGGAGCGACCGAGCCCACCGATTCGCGAAGGACTGCGGTTGTTGATGGATGGTGTCATGGCGGCATGGATGCAGGATCGACAGCCGATCTTCGCAACCGCCGCTCACCGGTGCGGCGCGGCTTTGCGAAGCCGGCTGTCGCCATCCGAAGCATCTGCGTCGCGCGCTACGCCTCGAGCCAATTGACGTGGCGGCCCCTCGAGGAGATCGCTATTCAATCCTTTTGGGTGACGCCCGTCTTGCGCTGGATTCGCGACTGACCGTTGCCGCAGCTCGCGGGTCGACGTCTTGTCTTCATGCCCCACAGCACCCTCCCGCTGTCGCTTCCGGGTAGTCCGCAATCAGCGTTGTCGCAATCTCCTCTGATCCTTTCCTGGCGATTCAGTAGACATTTTCTTGACTTCATCGGGTAGATTTTCTGCACCCCATCGGTATCCATCACGAGAGAGCGCGTCGAGCGCAAACTCATCGGGGTCCAGAACTTGGTGAACGCGCTGGCCAGCGTCGGCATCAGCGCCGCTGATCGCATCGCGCCTGAAGGCAGCAGAGGCGGAGCTTACGCATCTGGCGGCCCGCATGAAGGCCTCGGCTCCGGCGAATCCGGAGCAGATCATCGGTGAGGTGACCGCCAAGTATCGGTCGCTGGTCGACCAGCTACAGCAGGTGCTGCACGACGATTCCGATCGCGAACGCACACGCCGAATCTTGTCCGAGATGCTCGGGCAGGTGACGATCGGAAGAGACTTGGAGACCGGCGAGACCTTCGCCGAACTCGACGAGCCCGCCGAGCGGCTGCTTGCTGCAGCTGTCGGCGAGTCTATGAAAGTGGTTGCGGGGGCTGGATTTGAACCAACGACCTTTGGGTTATGAGCCCAACGAGCTACCAGACTGCTCCACCCCGCGACTGAGCCTGTGACTATAGCACAAGAGATGGGGACATTGCGAGGTTTACAGACCGGCCCGCTGCAATGTCACGAGAAACTCTTCTGCCTTCTGGAAGCCGATCGCGCGGGTGCCTTGCAATTCGCGCCCATCGGCACCGAAGAAGATCGTGCCCGGCGGGCCGAACAGGCTGAAGCGCTTCAGCAGCGCACGGTCGTCGTCGTCGTTCTTCGTCACGTCGGCCTTCAACAGCAGCGCGTTCGACAGCTTCGCCTGCACGGCTGCATCGGTGAACGTGAAACGCTCCATCTCCTTGCACGACACGCACCAGTCGGCATAGAAATCGAGCATCACCGGCCGCCCCGCGCTGCGCAGCGCGGCATCGAGCTCGGCCACGCTGCGCACCGAGCCGAACACCGGGCCGTGCGATGCGGCGACCGCGCCACCGCCACGCAGATGCCCGAGCGGCTGCAGCGGATCCGTTCCGCCCGAGGCCGCGCCCACCAGCTGCAAGGTGCCCAGCAGTGCCAGTACCGCCGCACCCGACTTGCGCAACAGCGTGCCCGGTGCCGTCGCGGCCGCATGCGCACCGCCAGCCAGGGCCACCACCGCGGCACCGATCAGCAACGCACCCCACAGCGCGAGCGCCAGCGTCGACGGCAGCACCGGCTGCACCGTGTACAGCGCGACCGCGAGCAGCATCAGCCCGAAGAGGCGCTTCACGCCATCCATCCACGCGCCGGCCCGCGGCAGCAAGGTGCCGGCCGAGGCACCCACCAGCAGCAGCGGGATGCTCATGCCGGCCGCGAGCGAGAACAGCGCCGTGCCGCCCAGCAGGACATCGCGCGTCTGGCTCAGGTACACCAGCGCGCCGGCCAATGGCGCCGCCACGCACGGGCTCACGATCAACGCCGACACCCCGCCCATCGCGAACACGCTGGCCATGCGGCCGGCCGGCAATTGCTGCGATGCCTCGGTGAGCCGCCCGGTCAGCGCCGCTGGCAACTGCAATTCGTAGACGCCGAACATCGACACCGCGAGTGCCACCAGCCCCAGCGCGAACGTGCCCAGCACCCACGGGTTCTGCAGTGCCGCGGCGAGCCCGACACCGGCCAGCCCGGCGGCCACGCCGAACGCGGTGTAGACCAGCGCCATGCCGAGCGAGTAGCTCGCCGCCAGCGCCAGGCCTCTCGAGCGCGTCACGCTGTGCCCTTGCCCGACGATGATCGACGACAAGATCGGCAGCATCGGCAGCACGCACGGTGTCAGCGACAGCAGCACGCCGGCCAGGAAGAACACGCCGACGACCGTCCAGAACCGGCCGCCACGCAACGCGGCATCGATGCCGGCGCTGTCGGTGGAGGTTGACGTGGTAGACGTCGCCGAAGGCGTTGGCGCGGTGGCTGCTGCGCTGGAGGACAGCGCCGCACCCGATGACAGCGCACCACCGCTGGCGGCGGCCACCAGGCGGATCGAGCCGTCACCGCCGAATCCGGTCAACCCGACTTCCGCACGCGACTCTCGCGGTGGGTAGCACAGCCCCTTGTCGGCACAGCCCTGGCTCGTCACCGCGAGCGTGAAGCGCGGCGAAGCCTGCTGCACCGGCACGACGATGCGGATCACGTCGCGGTAGGTCTCGACATTCTTCTGGAAGGTCTCGTCGAACTTGACCTTGCCCGCCGGGATGACCGGCTCGCCGAGCGTCGCGCCTTCAGCCGCGAACCTGAACTGCTCGCGGTAGAGGTAGTAGCCCGGCGCGATCGCAAAGCTGACCTCGACGCTCTTCGCGTCGAGCGGCTTCGCATCGAAGCGGAAGGCCACCTCCGGATCGAGGAAATCGTCCGCGGCGTGCACGGCAGCGGGCGCCACCGAGAGCGCCGCGGCCATCATCAGCACGGCCGCCAATCGGTACCAGACGGTGAAAGTGTTCAGTGCACGCATGGGGTGGGGAGTCGAAGGCACGCGACAGGTTCCGTGCCGCTACTTGAAGAATCGGCGCCGGGTGAGCACCAGTGCCAGGTAATAGCCGCCCAGTGCATAGGCGGCGAGCACCAGCATCGGCCCCCACACCTGCTGCGGCCATTGCCCGAGGATCAGCGGCCGCACCAGGTCGACCGCCGCGGTGAGCGGCAGCACGTGCGCAATCACCTGCAGCCAGCCGGGCATCTGCTCGATCGGGAAGTACACGCCCGACAGGAAGGTCATCGGCGTCATCACCAGCGTGAAGTAGTAGGTGAAGAAGTCGTAGCCCTGTGCCAGCGCGTTGAACACCAGCGCGATCGACGCGAAAGTCACGCCGACGAAGCACAGCAGCGGCAGCGCCAGCAGCATCGTCGGCGCCCGGCTGATGCCGAGCACGAAGATCACCGCCATGATCGCCGCAACCGTGAACACCGACTTCATCGCGGCCCACAGCATCTCGGCGAACACGATGTCGTCGAGCGCGATCGGCGCGTTCATGATGCTGTCCCAGGTGCGCTGCACCTGCATGCGCGAGTACGCCGAGTACAGCGCCTCGAAGGTCGCCGCGAGCGCGCCGCTGACGGCAATGCTGCCCGACGCCAGGTACTCGATGTACGGCAGGCCCTGCACCTGGCCGATCATCGAACCGAGCCCGTAGCCGAAGGCCACCAGCGTGATCAGCGGCTCGGCGATGTTGCCCAGCACGCTCGGCACCGCCAGCTTGCGCCACACCAGCAGGTTGCGCAGCACCACCGGCCAGAAGCGGGCGGTGATGCGCGGGGCGGCGTAGAACGAGATCAGCATGTCGGGGCTCCGGTGCAGCGGGGTCGGCGGTCGTCATTCATCGCGAATCTGCCGGCCGGTGAGCTTGAGGAACAGGTCCTCGAGGTTCGCCGGCCGATGCAGCGTGCGGATGTCGTGGTGCTGCGCCAGCGCCTGCAACAGCGGCTGCGGCCGGCTCAGGTAGAAGAACACCGTCTCGCCGCTCGTCTCGACCCGCTCGGCCAGCGCCCCATGCTGTTGCGCCGTCGCGAGCGCCCCATCGCCGAAGACCTCGACGACGTCGCTCTCGAGGTGCTCGCCGATCAACCCGCGCGGCGTGCCTTCGGCGATCTTGCGGCCATGGTCGAGCACCAGCAGCCGGTCGCACAGGCGCTCGGCCTCGTCCATGAAGTGCGTGGTCAGCAGGATGGCCTTGCCCTGCTGCAGCAGGTTCTGCAGCCGTTCCCACATCAGGTGGCGCGCCTGCGGATCGAGCCCGGTGGTCGGCTCGTCCAGCAGCAACAGGTCGGGGTCGTTGATCAGCGCCCGGCCCAGGCTCAGGCGCCGCCGCATGCCGCCGGACAGCTCGCCCGGCTTCGCATCGGCCTTGGCCTGCAGCGCCGAGAACTCGAGCAGCTTGGGGATGCGCGCGTCGATCGTCGCCTTCGACAGCCCGAAATAGCGGCCGTACACCCGCAGGTTCTCGGCACAGCTGAAATCGGGATCGAGGCTGTCGAACTGCGTGACGACGCCGATGCGCTTCTTCGCCTCGCGCACTTCCTGCGGGATCGGCAGGCCGAAGGCCTCGACCTCGCCCGAATCGGGGCCCACCAGGCCGAGGCACATGCGGATCGTGGTCGTCTTGCCGGCTCCGTTGGGACCGATCACGCCGAGGCATTCGCCGGGACGGATCTCCAGCGACAGGTCATTGACGACCTGGTTGTCGCCGAACTTCTTGAACAGGTGGGAGATGCGGAATATCGGCGCGGGCATGGGCTGCAGTGTGCCAAAGCCCCGCGGATCGCGGGCGGGCGACGATCGGTGGCCCCAATGAAAAAGGGCCGGCCATCGAAACGGCCAGCCCTTCTCGATTCAACGCGCGGAAGCTCAGGCTTCGGCGGTCGCCTCGTCGGCCACTTCCGGGCGGTCGACCAGTTCGACGAACGCCATCGGTGCGTTGTCGCCGATTCGGAAGCCCATCTTCAGGATGCGGGTGTAGCCGCCCGGGCGCGCCTTGTAGCGCGGGCCCAGTTCGTTGAAGAGCTTCGTGACGATGTCGCGGTCGCGCGTGCGGTCGAAGGCGAGGCGGCGGTTCGCCAGCGTCGGCTCCTTGGCCAGCGTGATCAACGGCTCGACGACGCGGCGCAGTTCCTTGGCCTTGGGGACCGTGGTCTTGATCGCTTCGTGCTGCAGCAGCGAGTTGCACATGTTGCGCAGCATCGCGGCGCGGTGCTCCGAAGTGCGGTTGAGTTTGCGTAGGCCGTTACGGTGGCGCATGGTGCTTTCCTTTCTTGACTGACTTATAGAACCCCAGCCGTATCAGGTACTGGGGCTTGCACGATCAAACGCCTCAGCGTTTGTCCAGGCCCTGCGGGGGCCAGTTCTCCAAGCGTGCGCCGAGCGTGAGACCACGCGAGGCAAGCACTTCCTTGATTTCGTTCAGCGACTTGCGACCCAGGTTCGGGGTCTTCAGCAGCTCGGTCTCGGTGCGCTGGATCAGGTCGCCGATGTAGTAGATGTTTTCGGCCTTCAGGCAGTTGGCCGAACGCACCGTCAGCTCGAGCTCGTCGACCGGGCGCAGCAGGATCGGATCGAACTGCGTGCTGCGCTGGGCCGGCTGGTCGAACGCCGCGATCTCGCTGCCTTCCAGCTGTGCGAACACGGCCAGCTGTTCCACCAGGATCTTCGCCGAGGCGCGGATCGCTTCTTCCGGCGTGATCGCGCCGTTCGTGATGATCTCCATCACCAGCTTGTCCAGGTCGGTGCGCTGCTCGACGCGGGCGCTCTCGACCGTGTAGCTGACGCGGGCGACCGGCGAGAACGACGCGTCCAGCACGATGCGGCCGATCGACTTGGTCGGCTCGTCGCCGTAGCGGCGCAGCGTGCCCGGCACGTAGCCGCGGCCCTTCTCGACCTTGATCTGCATGTCCAGCTTGCCGCCTTGCGACAGGTGGGCGATGACGTGATCCGGGTTGATGATTTCCACGTCGTGCGGCGTCTGGATGTCGCCGGCGGTGACGGGGCCTTCACCTTCCTTGCGCAGCACCAGCGTCACTTCGTCGCGGTTGTGCAGGCGGAACACGACGCCCTTCAGGTTCAGCATGATGTGAACCACGTCTTCCTGGACGCCGTCGACGGTCGAATACTCGTGGAGCACGCCGGCGATCGTCACTTCGGTCGGCGCATACCCCACCATCGACGACAGCAGCACGCGACGCAGCGCATTGCCCAGCGTGTGGCCGTAGCCGCGCTCGAACGGTTCGAGCGTGACCTTGGCGCGGTTGCCGCCCAGCGGCTCCACATTGATGGCTTTGGGTTTGAGCAGATTTGTTTGCATGAGGTCTTTCTTTCAATACCCTCGGTTCGTTACACCGATAAGGCTGAGGGACCAACGGCCACGGCGGGTGCCACGGCCGCACCAGGGAAATCGAGGGACGCGCGAAACGCGGACGGGCCGCCCCACGCCGCCTGCACAGGCGGCGTCGGCGCGGCCAGGACGGGCATCAACGCGAATACAACTCAACGATCAGCGCTTCCTTGATGTCCGCGCCGAATTCGTCGCGGTCCGGCGCCTTCTTGAACACGCCTTCCAGCTTGCTCGCATCGACCTGCACCCAGTTCGGCATGCCTTGCGATTCGGCCAGCTTGACCGAGTCGGTGATGCGCAGCTGCTTCTTCGACTTGTCGCGCACGGCCACCGTGTCGCCGGCCTTGACCAGGTACGACGCGATGTTGACCGTGGCGCCGTTCACCGTGATCGCCTTGTGCGACACCAGCTGGCGCGCTTCGGCGCGGGTCGAACCGAAGCCCATGCGGTAGACGACGTTGTCCAGGCGCGATTCCAGCAGCAGCAGCAGGTTCGCACCGGTGTTGCCCTTGCGGCGCTCGGCCTCGGCGAAGTAGCGGCGGAACTGGCGCTCCAGCACGCCGTACATGCGCTTGACCTTCTGCTTCTCGCGCAGTTGCAGGCCGAAGTCGGAGGTGCGCGAGCCGGAGGTGCGGCCATGCTGGCCGGGCTTGCTGTCGAACTTGACCTTGTCACCGATGGCGCGACGGGCGCTCTTCAGGAACAGGTCGGTGCCTTCACGGCGGGCGAGTTTGCCCTTGGGGCCAAGATAACGTGCCACGTTGCTTCCTTTGGTCAATCTGACATGGGCTTCTCTTGAAGCTCATGCGAGTCCGGCGAGTGTTGTTCTGGGCGCTCGGACGGTGGGCTTGAGGCCTGATGGCCTAACGAATGCGCCGGCGCGGTGCTGGGCACCCGCCGGCGACGAGAAAAACTTCAACGATCAGATGCGACGACGCTTCTGCGGACGGCAGCCGTTGTGCGGCACCGGCGTCACGTCGGAAATCGAGTTGATGCGGATGCCCAGCGAAGCCAGGGCGCGCACCGACGATTCACGACCCGGGCCGGGGCCCTTGATCCGCACGTCGAGGTTCTTGATGCCCTGTTCCTGGGCAGCACGACCGGCGACTTCAGCGGCCACCTGGGCTGCGAAGGGGGTCGACTTGCGCGAGCCCTTGAAGCCTTGGCCGCCGCTCGAAGCCCAGGACAGCGCGCCGCCCTGACGATCGGTGATCGTGATGATCGTGTTGTTGAACGATGCGTGAACGTGGGCAATGCCGTCCGCAACATTCTTGCGGACCTTCTTGCGCACGCGCTGGGCAGCGGTATTCGGTGCTTTAGCCATATCGACCTTCTCTCAAATCACTTCTTGACCAGGGCGCCGGACTTGCGCGGGCCCTTGCGAGTGCGCGCATTCGTCTTCGTGCGCTGGCCGCGAACCGGCAGGCCACGGCGATGACGGAAGCCACGGTAGCACCCGAGGTCCATCAATCGCTTGATGTTGATGGACATCTCGCGGCGCAGGTCGCCTTCGATCGTCATGCGGCCGATTTCTTCCCGGATTTTCTCCAGGTCGGTGTCGGTCAGGTCCTTGATCTTGCGATCAAACGGAACATTGCAGACTGCGCAAATCTTTTGCGCGGTGCTGCGACCGATGCCGTAAATCGCCGTCAGGCCGATCTCCGCGTGTTTTTGCGGCGGAATGTTGATACCAGCAATACGTGCCATGTGCTTCCTCTATTCGCTTGTCGTCGAAGGCCAGGTTCAGCCTTGGCGCTGCTTGTGGCGCGGATCAGTGCAGATCACGCGCACAACGCCCTTGCGACGGATGACCTTGCAATTCCGGCACATCTTCTTGACCGATGCTGCAACTTTCATACTCTTCTCCTAGGCCCTTTTCGAGCGCTTCCTGATTCAAACTCGTCGTGTTCCGAACAATCACTTGGCCCGGAACACGATGCGGGCCCGCGTCAAATCGTAGGGCGTCAACTCGACTGTCACCTTGTCGCCGGGCAGGATGCGGATGTAGTGCATCCGCATTTTTCCGGAGATGTGGCCCAGCACGATGTGCCCGTTTTCCAACTTCACACGAAACGTGGCATTCGGCAGATTCTCCAGAATCTCGCCTTGCATCTGAATGACGTCGTCTTTCGCCATGCCTGTCTGTTTCGTGACTGTCTTCGTCGATCACCAGCATCAGCTGGCCTTGAAATTCGCCTTCTTGAGCAGCGACTCGTACTGCTGACTCATCACATAAGACTGCACCTGCGCCCAGAAGTCCATCGTGACAACCACGATGATCAGCAGCGAGGTTCCACCGAAGTAGAACGGAACGTTGTACTTCAGCACCAAAAATTCGGGGAGCAGGCAGACCAGCGTGATGTAGATCGCACCGGCCAGCGTCAGGCGGGACAGGATGCGGTCGATGTGCTTGGCCGTCTGGTCACCCGGGCGGATGCCCGGAATGAACGCGCCGCTCTTCTTCAGGTTGTCTGCCGTCTCACGGCTGTTGAACACCAGCGCCGTGTAGAAGAAGCAGAAGAACACGATCGCGGCTGCATACAGCATCACGTAGATCGGCTGGCCCGGGGACAGCAGGCCGGCCAGGTCCTTCAGCCAGCGCAGGCTTTCGCCCGTTGCGAACCAGCTCACCACGGTGGCCGGCAGCAGGATGATCGACGACGCGAAGATCGGCGGGATCACGCCCGACATGTTCAGCTTCAGCGGCAGGTGCGACGACTGGCCACCGTAGACCTTGTTGCCGACCTGGCGCTTCGCATAGTTCACGAGGATCTTGCGCTGGCCCCGCTCGACGAACACGACAGCGTAGGTCACCGCGCCGATCACGATCAGGATGAACAGCATCACCGGGACACCCATCGCGCCGGTTCGCACCAGCTCGAGCAGGCCGCCGATCGCATTCGGCAGACCAGCCGCGATGCCACCGAAGATCAGGATCGAGATGCCGTTGCCCAGACCGCGCTCGGTGATCTGCTCACCCAGCCACATCAGGAACATCGTGCCGGCCACCAGGCTCACGACCGCCGTCATCCGGAAGCCGAAGCCGGGCGAGACCACCAGGCCAGGCGAGCCTTCCAGTGCGAGCGCGATGCTCAGCGACTGGAACACCGCGAGACCCAGCGTGCCGTAGCGGGTGTACTGCGTGATCTTGCGGCGGCCCGACTCGCCTTCCTTCTTCAGCGCCTCCAGGCTCGGCACCACGTAGGTCATCAGTTGCATGATGATCGACGCCGAGATGTACGGCATGATGCCCAGCGCGAACACGGTGAAGCGCGACAGTGCTCCGCCCGAGAACATGTTGAACAGGCTCAGGATCCCGCCCTGCTGGCCCTTGAACAGCGCCTGCAGTTGGTTCGGATCGATGCCCGGCACCGGGATGTGCGCGCCGATGCGGTACACGACGAGCGCCAACACCAGGAAGACGAGCCGGCGACGGAGGTCGCCGAACTTGCCGCTCTTGGCCAGCTGATTCGCGTTGGTTGCCACTGAAGCGTGTCCCGAGTGAGTGGGTGGGTTGAGTCTGTTCGAAAAGGCTTACGCCACCGAGCCGCCAGCGGCTTCGATCACGGCCTTCGCACCGGCGGTCGCACCAATGCCCTTGAGCACGACCTTCTTGGTCAGCTCGCCGGTCTTGATGACCTTGACCACCTTGGCCAGCTGGCCGACGAGGCCCGCTTGCTTCAGCGTCAGCATGTCGACTTCATCGGCGGCCAGCACCTCGAGGTCGGTCAGCGTGATTTCAGCGTTGTACTTCAGCAGCGCCGACTTGAAGCCGCGCTTCGGCAGGCGACGTTGCAGCGGCATCTGGCCGCCTTCGAAGCCGACCTTGTGATAGCCGCCCGAACGCGACTTCTGACCCTTGTGGCCGCGACCGGCCGTCTTGCCCAGGCCGGAGCCGATGCCACGGCCGACGCGGCGCTTGGCATGCTTGGCACCCGTGGCGGGCTTGATGTTGTTGAGTTCCATGTTCGTTCCTCGGCTCAGAGCACTTTGACCAGGTACTGGACCTTGGTGATCATGCCGCGCACTGCCGGCGTGTCTTCCAGCGTCGATTCGCTGTTCAGCTTGCGCAGGCCCAGGCCGCGCACGGTCGCGCGGTGCGACTCGCGCGTGCCGGCGATGCTGCGGACCAGCTTGATCTTGACGGTTTTCTTGTCAGCCATGATGTTTCTCCGCGTGCCGTTCAGCCGAGGATCTGCTCGACGGACAGGCCACGCTTGGCGGCGATCTCAGCCGGCGTGCTGACATGCTTCAAGGCATTCAGCGTGGCACGAACGAGGTTGTACGGATTGGTCGAACCGAGGCTCTTGCAGACGATGTCGGTCACGCCCATCACTTCGAACACCGCGCGCATCGGGCCGCCAGCGATGATGCCGTCACCCGGCTTCGCCGGTGCCATCAGGACGCGCGAAGCACCGTGCTCGCCGATCACCTTGTGGTGGATCGAGCCGTTCTTCAGCGAGACCTTGACCATGTTGCGACGGGCAGATTCCATCGCCTTCTGCACGGCGACCGGAACTTCCTTCGCCTTGCCCTTGCCCATGCCGATGCGGCCATCGCCATCACCGACCACGGTCAGTGCCGCGAAGCTCAGCGTGCGGCCACCCTTGACGACCTTGGTGACGCGGTTGACCGCGATCATCTTCTCCTTCAGGCCGTCGTCGTTGCCTTCAGTTTGAGCGCGGGGTTGAAACTTTGCCATTGTCGAATTCCTTGTCTTCGCCGATTCTCAGACGCCCGAGGGCATCAGAACTGCAGGCCGGCTTCGCGAGCCGCGTCTGCCAGCGCCTTGATGCGGCCGTGGTATGCGAAACCGGCGCGGTCGAACGCCACCTTCTCGACACCAGCCGCCTTCGCCTTTTCGGCGATGCGCTTGCCGATGACGGTGGCCGCGGCCACGTTGCCACCCTTGCCGGCGGCGCCCAGTTCCTTGCGGACGTCGGCTTCGGCGGTCGAGGCGGTGGCGAGCACCTTCTGGCCGTCGTCGGAAATGACGCTGGCGTAGATGTGCAGGTTGGTGCGGAAGACCGTCAGACGCGCCACGCGTTGCGTCGCAATGCGTGCACGGGTCTGGCGGGAGCGACGGATGCGCTGATCTTTTTTGTTCAACATGTCGTTCGCTCCTTACTTCTTCTTGGTCTCTTTGAGGGTGACCTTCTCGTCGGCATACCGGATGCCCTTGCCCTTGTAGGGCTCGGGCGGCCGGATCGCGCGCACTTCGGCGGCGATCTGTCCGACGACCTGGCGGTCGGATCCCTTGATCAAGATCTCGGTCTGCGTCGGGCAGGTGACCGTGATGCCGACCGGCATGTCCTTCCCCACCGGGTGCGAGAAACCGATCTGCAGGTTCAGCTTCGAGCCGGCAGCCTGGGCACGGAAGCCCACGCCCACCAGCGTCAGCTTCTTCTCGAAGCCCTTGCTGACGCCGTTGACCATGTTGGCCACCAGCGCGCGCATCGTGCCCGACATCGCATCGGCTTCGACGCTGTCGTTGGCCGGCGTGAACATCAGCTTGCCGCCTTCGTTCTTCACGGCCACCAGGCCGTTCACCTGGCGCACCAGCGTGCCGAGCGAACCCTTGACGCTGATCTTCTCAGCGGTGATCGACACGTCCACGCCTTGCGGGACGGTGATCGGCATTTTTCCTACGCGGGACATTCGCTTCTCCGTTCCTTAGGCGACGTAGCAAAGGACTTCGCCGCCGATACCGGCCTGGCGAGCCTTGCGATCCGTCATCACGCCCTTCGGCGTGGTCACGATGGCGACACCGAGGCCGTTCATCACGCTCGGAATATCGTGGCGGCCCTTGTAGATCCGAAGACCCGGGCGACTGACGCGCTCGATGTGTTCGATCACCGGGCGGCCGGCGTAGTACTTCAGCGTGATCTCGAGCTGCGGCTTGGACTTTTCGCCCACCACTGCAAAGCTCTCGATGTAGCCCTCGTCCTTCAGGACTTGCGTGATCGCCACTTTCAGCTTCGACGCCGGCATCGTCACGGAGGTCTTCTGGACCATCTGTGCGTTGCGGATGCGCGTCAGCAGATCGGCGATAGGATCACTCATGCTCATTCGAATATCTCCTGATCGTCCTGCCGATTACCAGCTGGCCTTGACGACACCGGGGATGTCGCCCTTGAACGCGAGTTCGCGGATCTTGTTGCGGCCCAGGCCGAACTTGCGGAAGGTGCCACGCGGGCGGCCGGTCAGCTCGCAACGGTTGCGTTGACGGGTCGGGTACGCGTTGCGCGGCAGCTTTTGCAGCTCCAGGCGCGCGGCGTAACGCTCTTCGTCGGACTTCTTCGCGTCGTTCGCGGTGGACTTCAGCTCGGTGTACTTCTTCGCGAACTTGGCAACCAGTTGCTCGCGCTTCAGTTCACGCTGGATGAGGGATGTCTTAGCCACGGGCCACCTCAGTTCTTGAACGGGAATTTGAACGAAGCGAGGAGCGCCTTGGCTTCATCGTCGCTCTTGGCAGTCGTCGTGATGCTGATGTTCAGACCACGCAGCGCATCGACCTTGTCGTACTCGATCTCGGGGAAGATGATCTGTTCCTTGACGCCGATGTTGTAGTTGCCACGGCCATCGAACGAACGACCCGAGATGCCGCGGAAGTCACGAACGCGCGGCAGCGCGATCGTCACGAAGCGGTCGAGGAATTCATACATCTGGACGCCACGCAGCGTGACCATGCAGCCGATCGGCACGCCGTCACGGATCTTGAAGCCGGCAATCGCCTTCTTCGACTTGGTGACCACGGGCTTCTGGCCGGCGATCTTGGTCAGGTCGCTGACGGCGTGTTCCATGACCTTCTTGTCGGAGACTGCCTCGCTCACGCCCATGTTGAGCGTGATCTTCGTGATGCGGGGAACCTGCATCGTCGAGACATAGCCGAACTTCGTCACGAGGTCGGGAACGACCTTCTCGCGGTAAAACTGTTGCAAACGTGCCATGGCTGACCTCTTATGCCTTGATTTCTTCGCCGCTGGACTTGAACACGCGGACCTTCTTGCCGTCAGACAGCAACTTGATGCCCACGCGCTCACCCTTGCCGGTCGCCGCATTGAAGATGGCGATGTTCGACTGATGGATCGGCATGACCTTGTCGACGATGCCGCCGGTGGCGCCCTTCATCGGGTTCGGCTTCACATGCTTCTTGACGACGTTCACGCCGTCGACCGTCAGGTGGTCAGCATCGATGCGCGCGATCACCTTGCCGCGCTTGCCCTTGTCGCGACCGGTCAACACGATGACCTCGTCGCCTGTACGAATCTTGTTCATGGCTCGTCCTTTGACTTGTCTCAGCTCAGAGCACTTCAGGTGCGAGCGAAACGATCTTCATGAAGCGCTCGGTACGCAGTTCACGCGTGACCGGGCCGAAGATGCGGGTGCCGATGGGCTCGAGCTTGGCGTTCAGCAGGACGGCGGCATTGCCGTCGAACTTGACCAGCGAGCCGTCCTGGCGGCGAACGCCCTTGGCGGTGCGAACGACGACGGCACTGTAGACCTCGCCCTTCTTCACGCGACCACGCGGCGCAGCTTCCTTGATGCTGACCTTGATCACGTCACCGATGCCGGCGTAACGACGCTTCGAGCCGCCGAGCACCTTGATGCACATGACGGATTTCGCGCCAGTGTTGTCCGCGACATCAAGCCGCGATTGCATTTGAATCATGTTCTGTCCCCAACTTGTACTGCGCAAGCGCAGTCAGTCTTGGGCCCGTGGTGTGGGCGGAGCCGGGGCTCGTTTTGCTCTCGAATCACATCTGCTGTGTCACGAGGCCAAACGGGCGTTTCGGCGAAGCTGCGGATTATGAAGGACTTCTGAAGGCGCTGTCAACACGATCCGCCAAAAGAAACCAAGGTCAGCGCCAGGACTTTGCCCGCGCGCCACAACCTACAATCGCGGACTTTTCATTTCTGCCCCGGGCCGTCTGGCACGCAGGGGCGTCCACTGAGGGTTCTCACGTGTTCATTTCCGAAGCTTTTGCCCAGGCCGCTCCCGCTGCAGGCGCCCAGTCGCCGTTTGGCGGCGGCATCACCGGCATGCTGCCGTTCGTGCTGCTGTTCGTGGTGATGTACTTCGTGATGATCCGTCCGCAGATGAAGCGGCAGAAAGAGCACAAGGCGATGATCGAGGCCATCGCCAAGGGCGACGAAGTCGTGATCGCCGGCGGGTTGCTCGGCAAGGTCGCCAAGCTCGGCGAGACCTTCATCCACGTCGAGATCGCCAACGGCGTCGAGGTGCAGGTGCAGCGCAGCTCCGTCGTGCAAGTGCTGCCCAAGGGCACGGTCAAGTAAGCAGCGCGCCATGAATCGTTATCCGTGGTGGAAGTACGCGATCCTCGCGATCGCGCTGGTGGTCGGCCTGCTGTACACGCTGCCCAATGTGTTCGGTGAAGCACCGGCGGTGCAGATCAGCAGCGGCAAGCCGACGCTGAAGCTCGATTCGTCGATGACGCAGCGCGTGTCGCAGGTGCTGGCAACCGCCGGCATCCAGCCCGACTTCGTCGAGTTCGACGGCAGCTCGGTGCGCGCCCGCTTCAGCGACCTCGACACCCAGGCCAAGGCCAAGGATGCGATCAGCCGCGCGCTGAACCCGAACGAGAACGACCCGAGCTATGTCGTCGCGCTGAACCTGCTGTCGCGCTCGCCGCACTGGCTCAGCGCGATCCATGCGCTGCCGATGTACCTCGGCCTCGACCTGCGCGGCGGCGTGCACTTCCTGATGCAGGTCGACATGAAGTCGGCGCTGACCAAGAAGGCCGAAGCGCTGACCGGCGACATCCGCACGCTGCTGCGCGACAAGAACCTGCGCCACGCCGGCATCACGCGCGACGGCAACACCGTCGACGTGCGCTTCCGCGATCGCGAGACGGTGAATGCGGCGCGCGCGCTGCTGACCGAACAGCTGCCCGACCTGCAGTGGACCGAGACGCCCGACGGCACCGAGATCCGCATGTCCGGCGTGCTGAAGCCGGCGGCAGCCCGCCTGGTCCAGGATGCCGCGATCAAGCAGAACATCACGACGCTGCACAACCGCGTCAACGAGCTCGGCGTCGCCGAACCGGTGATCCAGCAGCAGGGCATCGATCGCGTCGTCGTCGAGTTGCCCGGCGTGCAGGACACGGCGCGGGCGAAGCAGACGCTCGGCCGCACCGCGACGCTCGAGCTGCGCATGGTCGACGACAGCGCCGAAGCGAGCGCCGCGGCCAATGGCAGCGGGCCGGTGCCGTTCGGCACCGAGCGCTTCGTCGAACGCGGCGGCCGCTCGATCATCGTCAAGCGCAATGTCGTGCTGACCGGCGACAGCCTGACCGATGCGCAACCCGGCTTCGACAGCCAGACCCAGCAGCCGAAGGTCGACCTGACCGTCGACGCCAAGGGCGCGCGCATCATGCGCGACACCTCGCGCGAGAACATCGGCAAGCGCATGGCGATCATCCTGTTCGAGAAGGGCAAGGGCGAGGTCGTGACCGCGCCGGTGATCCAGGGCGAACTCGGCAACCGCTTCCAGATCTCCGGCTCGATGACGCCGTCCGAAGCCACCGACACCGCGCTGCTGCTGCGCGCCGGCTCGCTGGCCGCGCCGATGGACATCATCGAAGAGAGCACGATCGGCCCGACGCTCGGCGCCGACAACATCGCCAAGGGCTTCCACAGCGTGATGGGCGGGTTCGCCGCGATCGCGCTGTTCATGTGCTGCTACTACATGCTGTTCGGCGTGTTCTCGACACTGGCGCTGGCCTTCAACCTGCTGCTGCTGGTGGCGGTGCTGTCGATGCTGCAGGCCACGCTGACGCTGCCGGGCGTCGCCGCCATCGCGCTGACGCTGGGCATGGCGATCGACGCCAACGTGCTGATCAACGAGCGGGTGCGTGAAGAGTTGCGCAACGGTGCAGCGCCGCAGACGGCGATCAACGCCGGCTACGAGCGGGCGTTCGCGACCATCCTCGACTCGAACGTCACGACGCTGATCGCCGGTGTCGCGCTGCTGGCCTTCGGGTCCGGCCCGATCAAGGGCTTCGCGGTCGTGCACTGCCTCGGCATCCTGACGTCGATGTTCTCCGCCGTGATGTTCTCGCGCGGCCTGGTGAACCTCTGGTACGGCAGCAAGAAGAAGCTCAAGGGCGTGTCGATCGGCCAGGTCTGGCGTCCGCAAGGCGCGGTACCGGCCGCGCCGGGCGACCAGTCGTCGCAAGGCTGATCCACGCAACACCAGAACAAGCAGGCATCTCCATGGAATTCTTCCGGATCAAGCGCGACATCCCGTTCATGCGGCACGCGCTGGTGTTCAACATCGTGTCGCTGCTGACCTTCCTGGCCGCGGTGTTCTTCCTCGTGACCCGCGGCCTGCACCTGTCGGTCGAGTTCACCGGCGGCACGCTGATCGAGACGGCGTACTCGCAGTCGGCCGACATCAACCGGGTGCGTGGCATCGTCGAGACGCTGCAACTGGGCGAGGCCCAGGTGCAGAACTTCGGCAGCGCGCGCGATGTGCTGATCCGCCTGCCGGTGCGGCCCGACGTCAAGCAGGACGTGGTCGTCGAGCGGGTGTTCGGCGCGCTGTGCACAGCCGAGAAGGGCACGGTCTCGACCAAGCAGTTCGTCAGCGACAAGGGCGAGGCCGTCTCACGGCCGGTCTGCACCGCCGGCGACGCCGAGCCGGTGACGCTGCGCCGCAACGAGTTCGTCGGCCCGCAGGTCGGCCGCGAGCTGGCTGAAGACGGCGCCAAGGCGCTGGTCTTCGTGATCGCCGGGATCATGCTGTACCTCGCGTTCCGCTTCGAGTGGAAGTTCTCGGTCGCCGCGATCGTCGCCAACCTGCACGACGTGATCATCATCCTGGGCTTCTTCGCGTTCTTCCAGTGGGAGTTCAGCCTGTCGGTGCTGGCCGCCGTGCTCGCGGTGCTGGGCTACTCGGTCAACGAATCGGTCGTGATCTTCGACCGGATCCGCGAAGCCTTCCGCAAGTACCGCAAGATGTCGACGCACGAGGTCATCGATCACGCGATCACCAGCACGATGAGCCGCACCATCATCACGCACGGCAGCACGCAGATGATGGTGCTGTCGATGCTGATCTTCGGCGGCCAGACGCTGCACTACTTCGCGGTGGCGCTGACGATCGGCATCCTGTTCGGCATCTACTCGTCGGTTTTCGTCGCCGCCGCCATCGCGATGTGGCTGGGCGTGAAGCGTGAAGACCTGATGAAAGCGACCGCCAAAGAGACCGATCCGGACGATCCGAACGCCGGAGCGGTGGTGTAGAGTAAGGGCTTCCCCCACTCGAGCGCTATCCGACACCTTCATGGCGACCGCCGCCGATTCGTTGGCCCTGGCCGCCCAGGCGCGCCGCTCCTACGTCGAGCGGCTGCTGTACGGCGTGCCGGGCATCGTCCAGGCCGTCGAAGAAGGCGCTCGCTTGCTCGCCACCCAGACGGCCGAGCACAGCATCCAGTACAAGCGCCGCGATGCCGCGGCCGACCTGCGCCGCGCTGCGCCGCTGTGGGTCAGCGGCATGACGACGGCACTGCGTGCGTCGCTCGGCAGCGGCATGGTGTCGGCATCCCGCCCGGGCGACCTGCCGCCGCCGGGGCGCGCCGCCAGCATGACGCTGGTCGACGACGACACCATCGAGGTCGAGATCCTGAGTTCCCGGCTGGCGCTGGCGATGATGGACAAATCATCGTGGGAGTTCACCGACCTGCGCTCGCGCATGTCGGCGATGGAGCGCCGCGACGAGCTCGACACCAACGACGTGCTGCGGCCCCATGTGCTCGCGCGCATCGTCACCGCCGCATGGCGCGGTGCCTCGCTCAACCATGACCTGTGGCGCACGCTGCAAGGCGTGATCCACGAAGAGTTCGCCCATTTCGCCGAAGAGGCATACCACGAGACCAACCGGTGGCTCGTGCAGAAGGGCGTGCTGCCCGACATCGACCTGCGCCCGTTCATCCGCCGCACGCGCAATTCCCAGAGCGCTGCGGGAGGCGGCTCGGGTGGCGCATCGGCCACCGCCGCGCAGCCGGCCACCGGCTTCGGCCGCACCGGGGTCGGCGAAGAAACCCGCATGATGACCCGAGCCGGCGGCTTTGCCCGCGGGTCGGACCATGCCGAAGCCGTGCTCGGGCGCCTGAACCGGCTGATCGGCCGGCAGTTGCCCGATTTCAGCCGCACGGCGCCGATGAATTCGACCTCGCCCGAGCTGAAGGCCGCGATCTCGGATGCCCAGCAAGGCATCCAGCGGCGGCTGGGCTCGCAAGATTCTCCGCGCACCGGGCCGGGCCAGGTCAGCACGCCAGCCCTGCTCGAAGAACTGCACCAGCGCAAGCAGGCGCTGAAGAAGGCCGCGTCGACCCCGGTCGAGCGCGCGACGATCGAGATCGTCGCACTGCTGTTCCAGAGCATCCTGACCGAGGAGCGCATCCCGGCCGTCGTGCGCGTCTGGTTCGCGCGGCTGCAGATGCCGGTGCTGCGCGTGGCCGTCAGCGAACCCGACTTCTTCGCGACCGTCGACCACCCGGCGCGCCGGCTGATCGACCGCATGGGCGCCTGCGTGATGGGTTTCGACTCCACCAGCCGCGCCGTCGGCGATGCGCTCGAGCGCGAGATCAAGCGCGTCGTGCAGGTCGTCGAGGCCTACCCCGACACCGGGCGCCGCGTGTTCCAGACGGTGTTGACCGAGTTCGAGAAGTTCCTCGAGAACTATTTCCAGAACGAGAACGAAGCGACCCGCAAGGGCGTCTCGCTGGCGCAGCAGGTCGAGCAGCGCGAGACCCTCGCGATCCAGTACACGATCGAGCTGCGCAAGATGCTCAACGAGGTGCCGGTGCAGGAAGGCGTGCGCGACTTCCTGTTCCAGGTCTGGGCCGACGTGATGGCGATGACGGCCGTGAAGAGCGGCGCGCAGGGCCAGGAAACCAAGACGATGAAGCGCGCCGCGGCCGACCTGATCTGGTCGGCGAGCGCGAAGGTCTCCCGCGAGGAGCGCGCCGAGGTGATCCGCCGCTTGCCGCCGCTGCTGAAGACGCTGCGCGAAGGCATGGACCACGCCGGTGTCTCGCCGGAGCGCCAGGACGAGCACATCCAGCGGCTGAACAACTCGCTCGCCGCGGCGTTCACCGCGAAGACCGCCGCGATCCCGCAGGAGCGGCTCGAGGAACTGATGGTGCGCCTCGAGACGCTCGAGGAGATGCTGCCCGATTCGGCGGACGTCGACATCGACGAAGCGATGGTGCTCGACCTGTCAGGCCATGAGAGCGCCGAACTCGAGGTGGTCGGCGAAGGCGGTTCGATGCCGACGCCGGCGATGATGACCTGGGCACGCGAACTCCAGGTCGGCGGCTGGTACATGCTCGACTACCGCAACCGCAACGAAGCGGTGCAGCTGGCGTGGCAGGGGCTGCGGCGCCAGCTGGCGTTGTTCGTGTCGCCGCACGGGCGGGGCATCCTGTTCCAGCAGCACCGGCTGGCCGCCTTCCTGCAGGCCGGGCTGCTGGTGCCGGCGCAGGACGAATCGCTGACCGTGCGGGCCACCCGCAGCGCGCTGGCGAAGCTCGATGTCGATCCGAGCCGGTTGCTGAACTGAGGCTGCCGCCACCCAACAAAAAGGCCACCGCATGCGGTGGCCTTCTGTTTGGCGGGACGCTTGGCGCGAAGCCAGCGCTCAGTGGATCAGCCGGTCCGCTTCGTCGACGAACAGCTCGTCCAGGATCAGCGCATCGGGTTCTTCGCCCAGGCTCCAGAACACCATCAGCACGATGATCTTCAGGTCTTCGAGGTCGACCGGCCCGCCGGAGATCGCCGTGGCACGGTCGATGACCATCTCGCGCATCGGCGGCGGCAGCACGCCGGCGGATTCGAGGAAGCTGACGAAGCCGATCGATGCCTCGCCCAGGTGCTCTTGCTCGGCCGGGGAGTACACGCGCAGGCTGTCGGCGCTCTGCTCGCCGGCATGGGACTGCGCCGCAGTGGCCAGACCGTCGAGCCAGGACAAGGCTTCTTCGATCTCGTCCGACTCGAAGCCCATCGCCGACAGCTTGCGCGTCAACTGGGCGTGGTCGGGACATGCGTCCGGCCGCCAGTAGTTTTCGTACAGGTAGACAAGCACGTCGAACATGAACCCACTATACCGCAGCGTCACTGCTGGATGAGCGGCAAAAAGCCCTGCGTTCGGGGTGGCTCAGGCGGCTGAAACCCTCTGAAACAGCTGCCCCGGAAGGCGGTTGACGCGGCCCTCCAGTTCGAGCTCCAGCAGTCGGATGTTGAGCTGCTGCGCCGACCATCCGGTGCGCGCCACCAGCGCATCCAGGTTGGCCGGTTCGAAGCCGAGGGCAGCCAGTACCGCGTCTTCGACGGCATCGTCGGAAGTAGCGTCCGCGTGAGCACCCACCTCGGCATTCGCGCCGGCGGCCGTGTGCAGAGGGAACTGGATCTCCTCCAGCACGTCGGCCGCGCTCTCGACCAGCTTGGCGCCCTGCTTGATGAGGCCGTGGCAACCGCGCGACTGCGGCGAATGGATCGACCCGGGAATCGCGAACACCTCGCGCCCCGCCTCGCTGGCCAGTCGGGCGCTGATCAGCGATCCCGATTGCAGCGCCGCCTCGACGACCAGCGTGCCGCGCGACAGCCCGGCGATGATGCGATTGCGCTGAGGGAAGTTGTGCGGCAGCGGCGGCATGCCGAGCGCGTATTCGCTGAGCATCAGCCCCTCGACGCTGATCCGCTGCGCCAGCGCGGCATGGCGTTTCGGGAAGACCTGGTCCAGGCCGGTGCCGACCACCGCGATGGTGCTCGAAGGCCCCTGCAGCGCGCCTTCGTGCGCCGCGCCGTCGATGCCCTGGGCGAGTCCGGACACGACCGTCATGCCGGCCTCGCCCAACGCGCGCGCAAAGGCCTTCGCATTCGCCAGCCCCTGGGGCGTCGCCTGCCGGCTGCCGACGATGGCCACGCAGGGCGCGGCCAGCAGTTCGATGCGCCCCTCGGCATAGAACATCAACGGCGGGTCGGCGGTCTGCAGCAACGCTGCCGGATAGTGGGGATCGCCCAGCGTGACGATGCGGCGCGGTGCATCGGCCGAGGCCGAGGCAAGCCAGCGCTGCGTGGTGTCCAGCAGATCGGAGAGTTCCGCCGACACCTCATTCAGCGCATCGGCGATGGCCGGCGCGACGACCTGCCGGCGCGCGGCAGATCCCGCCTGCAGCACCGCCTGGGCCGAGCCGAACGCCGCCAGCAGCTTGCGCGCTGCCTCGCGTCCGACATCGGGAGTTTCGGTCAGGCGAACCCAGGCCGCCCAATCATCGATCGGGGCGGACCCATGGAACGCGGGAGAAGCACCCATGCCGGTCATCCGACCGGCGACTGCCTGACGACAACAACGCGGCAGTCGCGGTCAGCGCAGGGCGTTCAGGGCTGCGTGAAGCGGTCGCCGCGGCGAACCGGTTCCTGCACCGACAGGATCAGCGCGTACGACATGCGGTCGAACACGCGGAAGACGAACAGGAAGCCGTGGCGCTCGTCCGGCAGCTTGATCGCGGGCGTTCCGGCTTCTGTCTTGTCGACGGTGCGTGCGCCGTCTTTCCACAGCGCCAGCACGTTGCCCTTCTCGAGCCCGTCGCGCGCGCCCTTGTTCAGCGACACGACCTGGTTCTGGCCGGCCGCCACCGCCTCGCCGTACACCGACACGATCTGCCCGGTGATCGGCGACTGCGGCGCGCGCGGCACGTAGTTCTGGAATTCGCGCGGAGGCACCGGCGACAGCTTGTCGCCGACACGCACTTCCTGACGGATGTTGTTCAGCATGAACGTGTCGGGGACGATGTCGTCGGCACGCGCGGCGCCGCTGGTGTCGCCCTGGCGGATCAGCTCGCCAGTGCCGAGGTAGAAGGCCTCGTAGCCCAGCACTTCATTGGTGGTCGGGTCGCGCAAAGGCTGCGGCTCGCGGAAGAAGCGGAAGTTGCGCACGCCGCCCAGGTCGCCGCGCACGTAGGCCTTGTCGCCACGGGCCAGCAGCACGCGGCCCTCGGGCGTCGCGACGACGCGCGGCGCCTTTGCGAGTTCGTTCTCGTCGAGGAGCAGCGCCTCGTTCAGGAACGGCTCGATCAGGTTCAGCGCGATGGCCGGGATGCCGTCGCGCGACAGATCGCCTTCGCGCACGCGCGGCGACAGCTTGACGACGCCGCCCTGCTCGCCGCTGCCGACGCGCAGCCGCGCACGGCCATTGGCCTTGTCGAGGAACAGCACCTGGCCCGGGTAAATCAGGTGGGGATTGCGGATCTGGTCGAGGTTCATGCCCCACAGCTCGGGCCAGCGCCACGGGCTGACGAGGAACATGCTGGAGATGCCCCACAGCGTGTCGCCGGTCTTCACGGTGTACGAATCGGGCGCGTTGGGCGACAGTTCGGACAGTGCGACGCCGGCTTCGGCCACCTGCTTGGCGGTGCTGCGCTGCTTGGGCGTGATCGGGTAGTTGCCGGCTTCTGCGTTCGCGGTCGCGGAACCGAAGCAGACGCCCAGCGCAACGGTGATGGCGGCAGCCCGGGGGAACGACAGGGCGATACGGTGGCTTCGGGTCATGAAGGTAAGTCTCCGGGCGCTCAGGCAGCACAATGCTGCGTTGTGCGGTTAACTGAACCGGGCCGCGGCACGACGCCTGCGACTCAGCGAAAATCTTCATTCAGTTTCACAGATTCTGCCCCTAAACCCTTGATATCGCAACGAAATTGACTTCCGGACACACCTCGCGTGCGTCCTGTCACGCCGTCCGGCGTTGCGCGTTTCCCACATGGCCAAGCTCTCGATCCTTCGTTACCCCGATCCCCGCCTGCACACCGTTGCGAAGGCTGTCACGCAAGTGGACGCACGCATCCGACAGCTTGTCGACGACATGCTGGAGACCATGTACCAGGCCGACGGCGTCGGCCTCGCCGCGACGCAGGTCGACGTCCACGAACGCGTGATCGTGATCGACACCTCGGAGCGGCGTGACGAACCGCACGTGTTGATCAACCCCGAGCTGACGGCGCTCAGCGACGAGATGCTGACCGGCGACGAAGGCTGCCTGTCGGTGCCGCTGATCTACGACAAGGTGCCCCGCCACGCGCGCGTCAGCGTGCGCGCGTTGAACCGCGCCGGCGAAAGCGTCGAGTTCGACGCCGAAGGGCTGCTCGCGGTGTGCGTGCAGCACGAGATGGACCACCTGCTCGGCAAGGTGTTCGTCGAGTACCTGAGCCCGCTGAAGCGCGACCGCATCAAGACCAAGATGCTGAAGCGCACCCGCGACGAGCAGCGCCCTTGAGCCGCGAGAACCGATGACTGCGATGCGCGTCGTCTTCGCCGGCACCCCCGAGTTCGCGCAGATCGCGCTGGCCCGCCTGCACGCCGCCAGGTTCGAGATCCCGCTGGTGCTGACGCAGCCCGACCGCCCGGCCGGCCGCGGCATGAAGCTGCAACCGTCGCCGGTGAAGGCCTTCGCCGAAAGCCACGGCATCGCGGTGGCCCAGCCGCGCAGCCTGCGGCTGGACGGCAAGTACCCCGACGATGCGGCCGCGGCGCGTGCCGCGCTGCAGGACGCCCGACCGGACGTGATGGTCGTCGCCGCCTACGGGCTGATCCTGCCGCAGTGGGTGCTCGACCTGCCGGCGCGCGGTTGCCTGAACATCCACGCCTCGCTGCTGCCGCGCTGGCGTGGCGCCGCGCCCATCCACCGCGCGATCGAGGCCGGCGACACGCAGACCGGCATCACGATCATGCAGATGGACGCCGGGCTCGACACCGGCGACATGCTGCTGGTCGAGACGCTGCCGATCCTGCCCGGCGACACCACCGCCAGCCTGCACGACCGGCTGGCACCGCTCGGCGGACGCCTGATCGTCGAGGCGCTCGAACTGGCGGCCTGCGGCGGCATGCCGCGCACGCCGCAGCCGGCCGAGGGCGTCAGCTATGCGCACAAGATCGACAAGGCGGAGGCGGCGGTCGACTGGACGCTGCCCGCCGAGCAGCTCGAGCGCCAGCTGCGCGCCTTCGACCCGTTCCCCGGCGCCACCGGCCTGCTGGACGGCGAGACCGTCAAGCTCTGGCGCGGCGAGGTCCGTGCCGGCAGCGGCCAGCCCGGCACCGTGCTGTCCAGCGGCCCTGCGGGGCTCGAGGTCGCCTGCGGCGCCGGATCGCTGCTGCTGACCGAGCTGCAGCGCCCCGGCGGCAAGCGACTGGCGGCCGCGGCCTGGCTGCAGTCGCGGCCGGTCGCCCCGGGCAGCGCCTTCGGACACACCGATTGAACTTGGGGCAGCGGACCTCATCTGAGGCCCTGTAGCAAGAGAAAGGGTTTCCCCATGTTCAACCTGTTGAAGACCGCGGTGCTGATGGCTGCCATCACGGCGCTGTTCATGGCCATCGGCGCGATGATCGGCGGCCGCGCCGGCATGATGATCGCGCTGGTCGTGGCCGTCGGCATGAACTTCTTCAGCTACTGGTTCTCCGACAAGATGGTGCTGCGCATGTACAACGCGCAGGAGGTCGACGAGACCTCGTCGCCGCAGTTCTACCGGATGGTGCGCGAGCTCGCGCAGCGGGCACAACTGCCGATGCCGCGCGTCTACCTGATCAACGAAGACGCACCGAACGCCTTCGCGACCGGCCGCAACCCGGAGCACGCGGCGGTGGCGGCCACCACCGGCATCCTGCGCGTGCTGAGCGAGCGCGAGCTGCGCGGCGTGATGGCCCATGAACTGGCCCACGTGCGCCACCGCGACATCCTGATCAGCACCGTCAGCGCGACGATGGCCGGCGCGATCTCGATGCTTGCCAACTTCGCGATGTTCTTCGGTGGCCGGGACAGCGAAGGCCGGCCGCACAACCCGATCGTCGGCCTGCTGATGATGCTGCTCGCGCCGCTGGCGGCAAGCCTGATCCAGATGGCGATCAGCCGGGCCCGCGAGTTCGAGGCCGACCGCGGCGGTGCCGAGATCTCCGGCGACCCGCAGGCGCTGGCGAGCGCGCTGCAGAAGATCCACCGCTACGCGCAAGGCACGCCGCTCGAGGCCGCCGAGCGCCACCCGGAGACGGCGCAGATGATGATCATGAACCCGCTGTCCGGCGGCGGGCTGCGGGGGCTGTTCTCGACCCACCCGTCGACCGAAGAACGCGTCGCGCGCCTGATGGCGATGCGGCCCGCCTGAGCCGCATCGCCAAAGCCCCGAACTGGCCCCTCTTCGAGGGGCTTTTTCACGCCTGCCCCGGCCGCGAAGCAGCGGACACTGCGACCACAGACCCGTCCCCCGACCACTGCCCGCCATGCCACGCCACCTGATCCCCGCGCTCCTGCTCTGCACCGCCGCCCTCGCCGGCTGCGACATGCTGGGCGTCGATTCGGCCGAGAAGCTGGCCGCGGCGCGCGAGGCCGATGGCCGCGCGATCGGCGGCGCGTGCCGCCACGCCAACCGGGCCATCGAGGACTGCTACACGCTGAACAAGAAGGCCGACAAGGCCTCGGTGTTCGCCGGCTGGCGCGACATGAACGACTACATGCGCGAGAACAAGATCGAGCCGGTGGTGCCGCAGATCGCAGGCGCCGCCAAATCGGAGAGCAAGGCGGACACCAAGGCCGAGATGCGCGCCGACGTGAAAGCCGAGGCCAAGGCCGCCCCCGAAGGCGAGGCCCCCGCCGAGGCGGCCGCTCCCGCGCCCGAGAAGCGGCCGGCCAAGGCGTCGGGCACCAAGCCCGCCAAGCACAGCGACACCTGACAGCGGGATAACCCGCATGCGGTGACAATGCCCGCATGAGTTCCTCGCTGCGCGCCCTCGTCCGCCACCCCCAGTTCGCCACCGGCGCGCGTGAGATGTCCGGCGTCAGCCTGGGCATCGCCGCCTGGGGCCTGGTGACCGGTGTCGCGATGGTGAAGGCCGGCCTCTCGATCCCGCTGTCGCTGCTGATGACCTTCGCGGTGTTCGCCGGCAGCGCGCAGCTGGCAGCCATCCCGCTGATGGGCGCCGGCTCGCCGGCCTGGGTGATCTGGGCCACCGCGCTGTGCGTGAACCTGCGCTTCGTGATCTTCAGCGCCCACTGGCGACCCTTCTTCATGCGCTTTCCGCGCGGCCAGCGGATGCTGTTCGGCTACCTGACAGCCGACCTGAACTACGTGCTCTTCATGAAGAAGTTCAAGGAGCCGAGCGACGACGAGGGCCAGATCGAATACTTCCTCGGCAGCAGCTTCATGAGCTGGGTGGCCTGGCAGGTGCCGTCGGTGCTCGGCATCGTGCTGGCCGATGTGGTGCCGACGCACTGGGGCCTCGGTTTCGCCGGCGTGCTGGCGCTGCTGGGGCTGGGCTACTCGCTGCTGTCCGACAAGGCGACCAGCTTTGCGGCGGTCGTGGCCGGCGCGGCCGCGGTGGCCGCCTTCGCGTTGCCGTACCGGCTCAACATCGTGGTCGCGATCGCCGCCGCGGTGTGCGTCGGGCTGATGATCGACGGCGGCGGCGATGCGGGGCGTCGCGTGCTCGCGTCGCTGATGCGCACGAAGCCGCGCGATGGAGTCACCGGATGAGCGATCTCGAATCACTGATCACCATCATCGGCCTGACCGTGATCACCGTCGTCACGCGCTGCTTCTTCCTGATCCCCGAGCGCGAGCTGCGCCTGCCCGGCTGGGTGCAGCGGGGCCTGCGCTACGCCCCGCTGGCCGCGCTGGCGGCCGTCGTCGTGCCGGAACTGCTGATGAGCCAGGGCCAGCTGATCAGCACCTGGCAGGACGCCCGCCTGTACGCCGTGCCGGCCGCCACGGCGTATTTCTTCTGGCGCCGCGGCATCCTCGGCACCATCGTCGTCGGCATGGCCGTGCTGGTGCCGCTGAAACTGCTGCTGGGCTGGTAGGGTTGACGGACCCCATTGGCGCTGGCGTTGGAATGCCCGGCTGGTGTCCAATGGATCTCGGAACCGCTTCGTAACTTTTGCGCCTGCGGCATCCCTAGAATTCCCCCTCTAAACTTTGGCCGCCCATGAACGTTCTCCGTTTTGAAGACCTTGCAGCCCAAGGCAAAGCTGCAGGCCAGCGCGTGTTCATCCGCGCCGACCTGAATGTGCCGCTGGACGCCACCGGCCGCATCACCGAAGACACCCGCATCCGCGCCTCGGTGCCCTGCATCGAACTGGCCCTGAAGGCCGGCGCCGCCGTGATGGTCACCTCGCACCTGGGCCGCCCGACCGAGGGCGAGTTCAAGCCCGAGGATTCGCTGGCCCCGGTCGCCAAGCGCCTGGGCGAGCTGCTCGGCCGCGAGGTGCCGGTGATCGCGAACTGGGTGGGCGGCAACAGCAGCGGCGTGCAGGTCGCGCCGGGCCAGGTGGTGCTGCTCGAGAACTGCCGCGTCAACAAGGGCGAGAAGAAGAACAGCGAAGAGCTCTCGCGCAAGATGGCCGCGCTGTGCGACATTTTCGTGCACGACGCCTTCGGCACCGCGCACCGCGCCGAGGCCTCGACCTACGGCATCGCGCAGTTCGCGAAGATCGCCTGCGCCGGCCCGCTGCTGGCCGCCGAGATCGATGCGATCACGAAGGCGCTGGCCAACCCGAAGCGCCCGCTGGTGGCGATCGTCGCCGGCAGCAAGGTCAGCACCAAGCTGACGATCCTGCAGTCGCTCGCGAAGAACGTCGACCAGCTGATCGTCGGTGGCGGCATCGCCAACACCTTCCTGCTGGCCGCCGGGCTGCCGATCGGCAAGTCGCTGGTCGAGGCCGACCTGGTCGGCGAGGCCAAGGCGGTGATCGAGGCGATGAAGGCACGCGGCGCCGCGGTGCCGATCCCGACCGACGTCGTCACCGCGAAGGCGTTCGCGGCCGATGCGCCGGCCACCGTGAAGGCGGCCTCGGCCGTCGAGCCGGACGACCTGATCCTCGACATCGGCCCCGAAACCTCCGCGAAGCTCGCCGCCCAGCTGAAGGCCGCCGGCACCATCGTCTGGAACGGCCCGGTCGGCGTGTTCGAGTTCGATGCGTTCGCGCACGGCACCGAGACGCTGGCGCGCGCGATCGCCGACTCCGGCGCGTTCAGCATCGCCGGCGGCGGCGACACGCTGGCGGCGATCGCGAAGTACGGCATCGAGAAGGATGTCGGCTACATCTCGACCGGCGGCGGCGCCTTCCTCGAAGTCCTTGAAGACAAGACTCTTCCCGCCTTCGAGATTCTGCAGCGCCGTGCCCAGGGCTGATACCGGCCGCAAGGCCGCCCCCGCGGCCCTCATCGCGCCGCACACAACGACAAGACCGGAGACTCCCATGCCACGCGCCACCAAGATCGTCGCCACCCTCGGCCCCGCTTCCAGTTCGCCGGAGGTGCTGGCTCAGATGATCCGCGCCGGCGTCGACGTGGTGCGGCTCAACTTCTCGCACGGCAAGGCGCAAGACCACATCGACCGCGCCGCCCTCGTGCGCGAGGTCGCCCGCGCCGCCGGCAAGGAAGTGGCCATCATGGCCGACCTGCAGGGCCCGAAGATCCGCGTCGGCAAGTTCGAAGGCGGCAAGACGATGCTCGAGCAGGGCCAGAAGTTCGTGCTCGATGCCAGCAGCACCGCGCTCGGCACCAACGAGATGGTGAGCCTCGACTACAAGGAACTGCCGCGCGACGTGAAGCCCGGCGACACGCTGCTGCTGAACGACGGCCTGCTGAAGCTGACGGTCGACGCGGTGCGCGGCGACCAGGTGCACACCACGGTCGTGATCGGCGGCGAGCTGTCCAACAACAAGGGCATCAACAAGGCCGGCGGCGGCCTGACGGCCCCGGCGCTGACCGCGAAGGACATGGAGGACATCAAGACCGCGATGAGCTTCCAGTGCGAGTACCTGGCGGTGAGCTTCCCGAAGAACGCGACCGACATGGAAATGGCGCGCCAGCTGGCCAACGTCGCCGGCGAGCCGTGGCGCCACAAGCCGGCGCTGATCGCGAAGATCGAGCGCACCGAGGCCATCCCCGCGCTCGAGAGCATCCTGCGCGCGAGCGACGGCATCATGGTCGCGCGCGGCGACCTGGCGGTCGAGGTCGGCAATGCCGCGGTGCCGGCGCTGCAGAAACGCATGATCAAGATGGCGCGCGAGATGGACCGCGTGGTCATCACCGCGACGCAGATGATGGAGTCGATGATCGTCAACCCGGTGCCCACGCGCGCCGAGGTGAGCGACGTGGCCAACGCGGTGCTCGACGGTACCGACGCGGTGATGCTGAGCGCCGAGACGGCCGCCGGCAAGTACCCGGTCGAGACGATCGAGATGATGTCCACGATCTGCATCGAGGCCGAGCGCGCCGAGGAGATCTCGCTGGACGCCGGCTTCACGAACAAGAAGTTCGGCCGCATCGACCAGTCGATCGCGATGGGCGCGCTGTTCACCGCGTACCACCTGGGCTGCAAGGCGATCCTCGCGCTGACCGAATCCGGTTCGACCTCGCTGTGGATGAGCCGCCACAAGATCCACGTGCCGATCTACGGCCTGACCTCGCAGGTGGTCACGCAGCGCAAGATGATGCTGTACCGCAACGTGCGCCCGCTGCTGATGCCGAACTTCAGCGACCGCGACGAGGCGCTGAAGCGCGCCGAGCTGCTGCTGGTCGAGAAGGGCGTGCTGAAGCCGGGCGACACCTACGCGATCACCTGCGGCGAGCCGATGGGCTACCCGGGCGGTACCAACATGCTGAAGGTGTGCCGCGTCGGCTGAGCAACCTCCGTTCGCCCTGAGCTTGTCGAAGGGTCGGGCTGAGCTTGTCGAAGCCAGCCACAATCACTGCATGACTCTCGCCCTCGCTGACATCCGTGCCGCCGCCGAGCGCCTGCACGGCCAGGTCCTCGACACCCCCTGCGTGCCCTCGCGAACCCTCTCGGCCATCACCGGCTGCGAGGTGTTCCTGAAGTTCGAGAACCTGCAGTTCACCGCCTCGTTCAAGGAGCGCGGCGCCCTCAACAAGATCGCGCAGCTGAGCGACATCGAGCGCGCGCGCGGCGTGCTGGCCGTCTCGGCCGGCAACCATGCGCAAGGCGTGGCCTACCACGCGCAGCGCCTGGGCATTCCCGCCACCATCGTGATGCCGCGCTTCGCGCCGGCCGTGAAGGTCGAGCGCACGCGCGGCTTCGGCGCCACCGTGGTGCTTGAGGGCGACACCTTCGACGATGCACGCGCGCACGGCCTGCGCCTCGCGCAGGAGCGCGGCCTGACGCTGGTGCACCCTTACGACGACCTCGACGTGGCAGCCGGCCAGGGCACGATCGCGCTCGAGATGCTGGCGCAGCAGCCGGCGCTCGACACGCTGGTGGTCGCGATCGGCGGCGGCGGCATGATCGGCGGCGTCGCGAGCGCCGCCAAGGCGCTGAAGCCGGGCATCCAGGTGATCGGCGTGCAGACCGAGCGCTTCCCCGCGGTCTGGAACGTGGTGCACAACCAGCAGCGCGAGAGCGCGCAGGCCACCATCGCCGACGGCATCGGCGTCAAGGTGCCCGGGGTGCTGACCGCGCCGTTGATCAAGCAGCATGTCGATGACGTGCTGCTGGTCGGCGAAGACGACATCGAGCAGGCGATCCTGATGCTGCTGGAGATCGAGAAGACGGTGGTCGAGGGCGCCGGCGCCGTCGGCCTCGCGGCGCTGATGAAGCACCGCGCGCGCTTCGCCGGGCGCAAGGTCGGGCTGATCCTCTCCGGCGGCAACATCGAGCCGCTGGTGCTGGGCGAGATCATCCAGCGCGGCATGGTGAAGTCGGGCCGGCTGGCGCGCCTGCGCATGGACGTGCGCGACGTGCCGGGCGCACTGGCCGACGTCGCGACGCTGCTCGGCAAGCTGGGCGCCAACATCGACGAGGTGCAGCACCAGCGGGCGTTCAGCTCGCTGTCGGTGGAACGCGCGGAGATCGAGGTGGTGGTGCACACGCGCGGCGTGGCCCACATCGAGGAAATCCTGGCCGCGATGCGCGCCCAGGGCTACCGCGCCGAGCGGATCGGCTAGCGGCGGATGCTGCCGACCATCGCTGCCACCGCGGGCAGCATGTTGATCGGCACCAGCTCCAGCGCGTCCTGCTCGCTGGCCAGCACGCGGAACAGTTCGTCCGCGAAGCTGTGCCCGACGCTGGTCACGCCGCTGAAATCGACCTCGGCGCGGCGGAACTGGTTCAGGCGGGCACCGACACGGCGCGCCTGGGCCCGCGACTCCAGCCCCGACTGCGTCGTCGTCAGCAGGCGCAGCGGCACCACGGTGCGCTCGAAGTCGTAGCCGGCACCGTCGGCACTGTGCGCCTGCAGCACCTGCTCCAGCGTGCGCGTGCTGTCCAGCGCGAACGCCACGTAGATCGACGTGCCGGCGTGCTTCAGCGGCTTGCCTTCGCGCCAGCGGCCGGCTTCCCAGCCGCGGTGCTGGAACGCCGATTCATTCGCATGCAGGTCGAACACGTCGGCCAGCTTCGACGTGAAGAACAGCCCGCGGCCGCAATGGCGGTCCGGCGCGCTGGTCAGCTTGCCCTTGCTGAGCTCGAGCATCGCGAGATGCGGCTCGTCGAGCGCGAAGGATTCGTTGATCTTGTCGAACAGGCCGCGGCCGTCGTCCGACACCAGCAGCTGCGCATGGCTGGCGGTCTGGCGCATCGACACCGTGACGCTGTGGCCGGCGCTGTGGTCGATCGCGTTGTTCAGCAGCTCGGTGAAGGCGTGGTGCACCATGCGGCGCACGCCATCCGGCAACTCGAAACAGGGCGCGAAATCGCGCGACCACGGCAGGTCCTCGCCCAGCCCGGCCAGCGTGTAGCGCTGCACCACCTGGCGCATCGTGCCCGGCCGGTACAGCGGGCGCGAGGCGCTGCCTTCGCGAACCAGCCATTTCATCTCGGTCAGCCGGCGCAGCGCCTTGTTGGCGGTGGCGCGCGACACGCCAGCCCGCTGCGCCACCTGCGAGGCGAGGTCTTGCGGCTGTTGATGGGCCGCCGCGGTGATCCACAGCGTGAGTGCATTCAGGTCGAGTCGGGCCATGACGGGTCTCCCTCCATCGGGACAGTCGGTTGTTGCCATCAGTGTCCCGCGCAGGTCGGGCGACTTGAGCGCGAAAAGCGGCGGGAACACCCGCCATTTCCGCCCCCCGGGCTCAGGGGGAAGGCATGGAGGCCACGGGGTTTTCCCGTGGAAGGCCTCAGTACAATGCCGAGAGTTACAGCGCGGTTTCATGCCGCCTGAAGGGTTTCTTCACTTCCAGGAACATCGCCATGCCACTCGTTTCGATGCGTCAGCTGCTGGACCATGCCGCCGAGAACGGCTACGGAATTCCGGCCTTCAACGTCAACAACCTCGAGCAGGTGCAGGCCGTGATGAGCGCCGCCGACGAGGTCGGCGCCCCGGTCATCCTGCAGGCCAGCGCCGGTGCCCGCAAGTACGCCGGCGAGCCGTTCATCAAGCACCTGATCCTCGCGGCGGTCGAAAGTTACCCCCGGGTTCCATTGGTGATGCACCAGGACCACGGCCAGAACCCGGACGTCTGCCAGGGCGCCATCAACCTGGGCTTCAGCTCGGTGATGATGGACGGCTCGCTGCAGGCCGACGGCAAGACCATCGCCAGCTACGACTACAACGTCGACGTGACGCGCAAGGTGGTCGACATCGCGCACCGGGTCGGCGTCACGGTCGAAGGTGAACTGGGCGTGCTCGGCTCGCTCGAGACGATGAAGGGCGACAAGGAAGACGGCCACGGCACCGACGCGACGATGACGATGGACCAGCTGCTGACCGACCCCGAGCAGGCCGCCGACTTCGTCAAGCGCACCCAGCTCGACGCGCTGGCGATCGCGATCGGCACCAGCCACGGCGCCTACAAGTTCACCCGCAAGCCCACCGGCGACATCCTCGCGATCAGCCGCATCAAGGAAATCCACGCCCGCATCCCGAACACCCACCTGGTGATGCACGGCAGCTCGAGCGTGCCGCAGGAGCTGCTGGCGGCGATCCGCGAGTTCGGCGGCGACATGAAGGAAACCTACGGCGTGCCGGTCAGCGAGATCCAGGAAGCCATCAAGCACGGCGTGCGCAAGATCAACATCGACACCGACATCCGCCTGGCGATGACGGCGGCGATCCGCAAGTTCTTCATGCAGAACCCCGAGAAGTTCGACCCGCGCGAGTACCTGAAGCCGGCGCGCGAGGCCGCCAAGGCGATCTGCAAGCAGCGCTACCTGGAGTTCGGCTGCGAGGGGCAATCGGGCAAGATCAAGGCGCAGAGCCTGGAGCACGTGGCTCAGCGCTACGCGAAGGGCGAGCTGGCGCAGATGGTGGTCTGACACCGCATCCCCAGTGTTGATGAAGCCCGGCCGCGCCGGGCTTCGCCGCTCGTGGCTCACTACAATCCGGCGCTTCAGCTCCTGCGCCGGATTTCCATGAACGCCGTCCTCAATTCGACCCTCAGCTCCCTGCCGCTGCTTGCGCGCGGCAAGGTTCGCGACAACTACGCCGTCGGCACCGATCGCATCCTGATGCTCGCGAGCGACCGGCTCAGCGCCTTCGACGTGATCATGGGCGAGCCGATCCCCGGCAAGGGTGAGCTGCTGACGCAGATGGCGCTGTTCTGGTTCGCGCACCTCGAAGGCATCATCCCGAACCACCTGACCGGCGACGATCCCGAGAGCGTCGTCACCGCCGCCGAGCGGCCGCAGGTGCGCGGCCGTTCGATGCTGGTCAAGCGCCTGAAGCCACTGCCGGTCGAGGCCGTCGTGCGCGGCTACCTGGCCGGCAGCGGCTGGGCCGAGTACCAGCAGAGCCAGTCGGTGTGCGGCGTCGCGCTGCCGCCGGGGCTGAAGAACGCGAGCCCGCTGCCCGCGCCGATCTTCACGCCGGCCACCAAGGCCGAGATGGGTGACCACGACGAGAACATCTCGTTCGACCGGATGGCGCAGATCATCGGCGCCGACCTCGCCGCCCGCGTGCGCGACACCGCGATCCAGCTCTACACCCGCGCCGCCGGCATCGCGCTGAAGAAGGGCATCATCATCGCCGACACCAAGTTCGAGTTCGGCCTCGACAGCGACGGCACGCTGACGCTGATGGACGAGGTGCTGACGCCCGATTCGTCGCGCTTCTGGCCGGTCGAGGGCTACGACGCCGCCTTCCGCGAAGGCCGCAACCCGCCGAGCTACGACAAGCAGTTCGTGCGCGACTGGCTGGAGCAGGCCCGCGTCGACGGCCAGCCCTGGGGCAAGCGTGCACCGGCTCCGGCCCTGCCCGCCGAAGTGGTCGAGAAGACCGCCGCCAAGTACCGCGAAGCCCTGCAACGCCTGACCTCCTGAGCGCCATGCAGTCTCGCCTGCTGAAGCAGCTCGACGCCGCCATCGATTCCGCCGGCAGCCCGGTCAAGGCCGATTGCCTGCGCGCCGAACGCGCCTGCCTGATGGCGCGCCACGGCCACTTCGACGACGCGCGCAAGACGCTCACCGGCCTGCAGCAGCAGTACGCGCGGCAACCGAACATGGTGCTGAGCGCATGGATCAGCCTGGCCGAAGGGCTGATCGCGCACTACGGCAAGCTCGGCTCGGCCGAGGCGATCGACAAGATCCACCGCGCCTACGCGATGAGCGGCGCCGCGCGCGAGCCGGCGCTGCACGCGCTGTGCTGCGCCTGGCTCGCCCACCTCGATTACGTGAAGCACGACTTCGTGTCGATGGCGCGCCGCGTCGCCGAGACGCTGAAGCTCGCCGACGCCAGACACCATGCGGCCCATTCGCGCATCAGCCTGGTGATCGCGCAGACCTACCACTTCGCCGGCCGCTACGAACTCGCCCAGCCCTGGTACGCGCTGACCCGCCAGCATGGCACCGCCGAGGGCGACGAAGCGACGCTCGCGGCGCTGCTGGCCAACATGGCCTGGCTGAACACCAGCCAGGCGCGCCAGAACGTGCTGAGCGGCCCCGGCGAGGCGCAGGCCACGCGGCAGGCGCTGCTCGGTGCCGAGTCGTCGCAGAACTTCGATGCGCTGGTCGGCACCGCGGCGCTCGAAGCGCTGGCGCCGGTCCTGCGGGCGCAGCTGCTGTCGCTGCAGGGGCGGCATGTCGATGCCCTGCCGCTGTACGAGCAGCACCTCGACCATGCGTTGACGCAGGGCGCGGCCCACATGGCGAACTGGCTGCGCGCCGACCTGGCGTGGTGCCGGGTCCAGCTGAAGCAGAACGAGCTGGCGCGCGCCGATGCGCAGGCGGCCGAGGCCGCGAACCGCGCCGACTGCGACCTCGATGACCGGGCCGCCACGCACAGCCGGCTGGCGCAGGTCTACGCGGCGCTGGGCCAGCACGATGTCTCGAAGAAGCACTCGCAGCAGGCCGAGGCCGCATGGCGCGCCTTCGCCGACGAGCAGGCGGAAGTGCTGCGCCTGCTCGACGCAGCGCTCACGTAGCCCGGATCAGAACAGCGCCATGCTGAGCTTGCGCCGGTACTGGTCGATGACCGGATCGGCCGGCGCGGTGTTGACCTTGCCGGTGACCTCAAGCGCGCCCTTCGGCGCCGCGGCTTCGGCCTTGGGCGCCGGCTTGCTCATCAGCTCGAGGATCGCGACGTAGGTCTTGCGCGCCAGCTCGCCGTTCCAGGCCTTGTCGCGCATCACGATCTCGAGCAGCTCGTCCATCGCCTGCGTGAAGCGCTGCGCCGCGAAGTGGGTCTGCGCGAGCTCGAAGCGGGCGTCGAAATCGCGCTTGCTGGCGGCGATCGCCGCCGCCAGTTGCTCCGGGCTGCGCGCCGAGGCGGCCTTCTCGCAGGCCGCCAGCCAATGGCCGGCCGCCGCCAGCCGCGCATCCAGCATCACCTTGCTCGCGACCGGATCGAATGCGCGGCGCGCATCGTCGACCCGCCCGACCGTCAGCAGCGCGCGCAGGTAGTCGTAGCGCGCCACGTCGTTGCCTGGGTCGATCGCCACCGCTTCCTGCAGGCGCTCCAGCGCGCTGTCGGCATCGCCCTCGGCCAGCAGCTCTTCGGCCGCGGCCACGTCTTCATCGGCCGCCACTTCCTCGGCGCTCGGCACGTGCCGGTCGAGAAACTCGCGCACCTGCGCCTCGGGCAGCGCGCCGACGAAGCCGTCGACCGGCTGGCCGCCCTTGAAGAGCACGCAGAACGGGATGCTGCGCACGCCGAACATCTGCGACAGCTGGCCGGAGATCTCGGGCTGCTCGTCGGCATTCAGCTTGGCCAGCTTGAAGCGCCCGGCGTAGGCGACCTCGATCTTCTCGAGCACCGGCGTCAGCGCCTTGCAGGGACCGCACCACGGCGCCCAGATGTCCAGCAGCACCGGCTGCTCGACCGAGGCGTTGATCAGGTCGGTCTCGAAATTCTGAATCGTGATGTCCATCGTGTTCCGGCAAAGGGAAGGCAGGCTGAGGTCAGATGGGCCGCGCCGCCTACAATTCAAGGTTGTTCAGCCCTTGGAGCGAGCCGTGAGCAGCGCCCCCGTGGTTGGCGTGGTGATGGGTTCCAGCAGCGACTGGGAGACCCTGCGCCTCGCGACCGAGATTCTCGCCGAGTTCGGCGTGCCCTACGAGGCGCGCGTGGTCTCTGCCCACCGCATGCCCGACGACATGTTCGCCTACGCCGAATCGGCCGCCCCGCGCGGCCTGCGCGCGATCATCGCCGGCGCCGGCGGGGCCGCCCACCTGCCCGGCATGCTGGCCGCCAAGACCACCGTGCCGGTGCTCGGCGTGCCGGTCGCGAGCCGCCACCTGCAGGGCGTCGATTCGCTGCACTCCATCGTGCAGATGCCCAAGGGCATTCCGGTCGCGACCTTCGCGATCGGCAGCGCCGGCGCGGCCAATGCCGCGTTGTTCGCCGTCGCGATGCTGGCCTGCGACCAGCCCGCGCTGCGCGCCCAGCTCGAGGCCTACCGTGCGCGCCAGACCGAGGTCGCCCGCGCCATGAGTGCCGACCTGAAATGATCCTGCGCTTCATTCCCCCCGGCCAGACGCTCGGCGTGATGGGCGGCGGCCAGCTCGGCCGCATGTTCGTGCATGCCGCGCAGCAGATGGGCTATGCCACCGCGGTGCTCGACCCCGACGCCGCGAGCCCGGCCGGCCTGGTCGCGCACCACCATGTGCAGGCCGACTACCTCGACTCGACCGGCCTCACTCAGCTCGCCGCGATCAGCGCGGCCATCACCACCGAATTCGAGAACGTGCCGGCCGCCGCGCTGCGCACGCTGGCCGCGATGCGGCCGGTGGCGCCGTCCGGCGATGCGGTCGCGGTGTGCCAGGACCGCGCCGCCGAGAAGGCGCACTTCGGCCGCTGCAACGTGCCGTGTGCCCCCTTCGTGCTGATCGAAACCCCGGCCCAGCTCGACGCCGTCGACGCCGCGCTGCTGCCCGGCATCCTGAAGACCGCCCGCCTCGGCTACGACGGCAAGGGCCAGGTGCGCGTGGCCGACCGCGCCGCGCTCGCCGCCGCCTGGGACATGCTGAAGCAGGTGCCCTGCGTGCTCGAGCAGATGCTGCCGCTGGCCTACGAGGTGAGCGTGATCGTCGCGCGCGGCGCCGACGGCGCCAGCGTGCACTTCCCGCTGCAGCAGAACCTGCACCGCGACGGCATCCTCGCGGTGACCCGCGTGCCCTCGCCCGACGTGACGCCCGACGTGCAGCAGCAGGCCATCGCGCATGCCGGCCGCATCGCCGCGACGCTCGGCTACGTCGGCGTGCTGTGCGTCGAGTTCTTCGTGCTGAAGGATGGCCGGCTGGTCGCCAACGAGATGGCGCCGCGCCCGCACAACTCCGGCCACTACACGCTCGACGCCTGCGACCAGTCGCAGTTCGACCTGCAGGTGCGCACGCTGGCCGGCGCCCCGCTGGCCGCGCCGCGCCTGCACTCGCCGGCGGTGATGCTGAACCTGCTGGGGGACCTGTGGTTCCACGACGGCACCAACGAAGCCGAGCCCGACTGGGCCGCGGTGCTCGCGCTGCCGGGCGCCCACCTGCACCTCTACGGCAAGGCCAGCGCCCGCCCGGGCCGCAAGATGGGCCACCTGACGGTCACCGCCGCGACGGCCGAGTTGGCCAATGCGGTCGCGCTGCAGGCCGCCGAGCACCTGGGCCTCGCGGCCTGGTGAGCGCTTGAGCCGAGGACCTGCCGTGCTGCTCGATGCCCGCGATCCCGCCGGTGCGGACACCGCCCAGGCCGTGGCCCGGGCCGCCCGCGCGCTGGCCGACGGCGAGCTGGTCGGCATGCCGACCGAGACCGTTTACGGCCTGGCCGCCCGTGCCGACGACGACGCCGCGGTCGCGAAGATCTTCGCCGCCAAGGGCCGGCCGGCCGACCACCCGCTGATCGTCCACGTGCCCGACGTCGGCTCGGCGCAGGTGTTCGCGGCCGACTGGCCGGCCGTCGCGCAGCAGCTGGCGGCCCGCTTCTGGCCCGGCCCGCTGACGCTGATCGTGCCGCGCGCACCCGGCATCGCCGGCGCATCGGCCGGCGGCCAGGACAGCATCGGGCTGCGCTGCCCGTCGCACCCGGTCGCCCAGGCGCTGCTGCGCGAGGCCAAGGCGCTGGGCGTGCCGGGCGTCGCGGCGCCGAGCGCGAACCGCTTCGGGCGCATCAGCCCGACGCGCGCCGCCCATGTGGTCGACGAATTCGGCGACGCGCTGCTGGTGCTCGACGGCGGCGATTGCGAGGTCGGCATCGAATCGAGCATCGTCGACTGCTCGCGCGGGCGGCCGGTGCTGCTGCGCCCCGGCGTGCTGACGCGCCGGCAGCTCGAAGCCGCCGCCGGCCAGCCGCTGGCCGAC